>JASJEC010000095.1 GCA_030064845.1 Kiloniellales bacterium | reverse complement strand
GACGGTCGCTTCCTCCAGTGATGAGAATAAGGTAGCTGGAAGGAAGGCCGTCTTAGCTTTTTGGGCAGTGCCCGCCCCCGGAAAATCACGAAAACGCATCCATGGCCGCCGCTGCGGCGGCCGGCCCAGCCGGCGACGCTGGCGGTTTTCCTGATTGCGATCCGCGACCCGTATCCGGGCCGGGCGCGCAGCGGCGAGCCCCAGTGCGATCGCGCCGGCAAAGGCCGGAACCGCGGCTCTCGGCCACTTCGGGAGCGCGGCGACGCGGTGTCATCTCTTTGTGATGACACGCCGGTTTGACGAACCTACTGTCGCACCGGTCGCTTGGTCGTATCCGGCGCCAGGTATGGACTCATGGAAACCGCGTTCCGGGGATCCCGCATGAACGTTTCAAGCACGCTACGCACACTCATTTTCTCTTCGGCCATGGTCGCACTCCTTTCGACCCCCGCCGTTCCCTGCACAGGGATCACATTGACCGCGGAAGATGGCGCGGTGGTTTACGGGCGCACGCTCGAATGGGGGTCGTTCGACCTCAACTCGCGGATCATGATCGTGCCGCGCGGCCAGGCCATGAGCGCGACGATGGAAGATGGCGAGCCGGGCATGACCTGGGAATCCAGGCACGGCTTCGTCGCGATCGACGGGCTTGAGAAACCCGTGGCGCTGGACGGGATCAACGAACAGGGCCTTGCGGTCGGGGTGTTTTATCATCCGGGCTTTGCCAGCTATCAGCCCTTCAAGTCCGGGATGCGCGACCGTTCGCTCGGGCCGGTCGACGTCGCCAACTACATCCTCAGTCAGTTCGCGACGACGGAGGAGACCCGCGCTGGGATGGCCGAGGTCCGCGTCGTACCGGTGGTCGAGGATGCCCTCGGTTTCCCGCCGCCCGTGCACTTCATCGTGACCGATGCGAGCGGGCAGGCCACCGTGATCGAGTATCTCGACGGCGCCCTCACCATCTTCGACGCGCCACTCGGCGTGATCACCAACTCGCCGAGCTATGACTGGCACATGACCAATCTTCGGAACTATGTGAACCTATCGGCGGTGGCGATCCCGACAAAGAACGTCGACGAGCTCGAGTTCTCGCCGCTCGGCGCGGGCAGCGGCATGATCGGCTTGCCGGGCGACTTCACGCCGCCCTCGCGTTTCATCCGCGCGGTTGCGTTCGCCAAGACGGCCCGACCGACCGAGACAGGCCAAGAGACGATCTATGAGCTCTTCCGGATCCTCGACAACTTCAACGTTCCGCTTGGCGCGGCCGAGGGCTCGGAGCTTGGGGGCGATGTGGGCGGCATGCGCTCGGCCACGCTCTGGACGACGGCGATCGACACCAAGAACCTCAAGCTCTACTATCACACCATGCACAACCGGCGCGTGCGTATGGTCGATCTGAACGCGATCGACTTCGGGGAACTTGACGAGGTGACGTTCTTGCCGCTCGACCGGGAGAAGCGTCAGGATGTAGAGGCCGTCGCGCTGCCGTAACCGAAAGGGCGAAGACGCGCCGACAACCGCATGAACGACGGCGTCGCGATTTCGAGGAGCGAGGCTTACTTCGAAGAGGTCTCACTCTTCGTACATCGATGAGCGGTCGGCAAGACGAACTGCCGCGAAGGGGCCCGATGCAGTCACCGAAGAACGTGTTCAGCGGTCCAGACGCCATCAAGGACTTTCTGGACCCCGGCAAGTTGCCTTATGTCCCGCTGGTCGAGCTGCCCGCGAGCCTGAACCCCTTTCTCGATGAGGGGGTGCGTATTCAAGCCAAGATGATGAACCTGCTCCCGCTCGGGAACGTGAAAGCCGTGCCGGCCTATAACATGGTTGCCGAGGAGGCGGCGCGCGGGGACCTGGCGACCGTTGGGCGGCTGATCGAGAACTCTTCCGGCAACACGGTATCCTCACTGGCGCTGGTGGCGCGCCACTTCGGTGTGCCGCGGACCTCTTCCTACGTCCCTGCCGAGATTTCGTGGAACAAGCTGCTCATGCTGCTTTTCTACGGGATCGAGCCGATCGTGAACCAAGAGCCCGCCAATCCGGAAGAAGGCGATCCACGAAGCGGCATCAACAAGGCCAAGCGCGATGGACAGGCCGCGGACACCTGGAATCCCGGCCAGTATGACAACCTCGACAATCCGAAGGCCCACGAGAAATGGACCGGTCCGCAGATCTGGGATCAGACCGACGGCAAGCTGAGCTTGTTCTGCTCCAGCTTGGGGACGACGGGCACACTGATCGGCACGTCGATGTATCTCAAGAAGCAGCGTCCCGATCTTCCGGTCGTCGGGGTAATGCGCGCGCCGGACAACTACGTGCCCGGGCCCCGTACTGAAAAGCTCTTGAAACTCGTCGGGTTCGACTGGCGCGCCCATCTGGACAGTGTCGAAGAGGCCGAAACCGCCGAGTCCTATCGCTTGAGTATGGAGATGAGCCGTTTGGGCCTACTCGTCGGCCCGAGCTCCGGGCTGGTCTTGTCAGGGCTCTTGCAGCACCTTCAAAAAGCCAAGGATAGCGGGCGACTGGACAAGCTGCGCAATGCCGACGGAGAGGTCTTGTGCGTCTCGATTGCCTGCGACGGGCCCCTTCCGTACCTGGATGAATATTTCAAGTATCTGGGCCGCGAGCACTTCCCCTCGATCCATAACGAAGATCTTCTGATAAACAAGCCAGGGGACGCGCCTGCCTAAGGCGTCGGCGATGAAGAGGTCACAGGAAACATGCCTGCTTACGGCGGACGCGGGGGCTCGGGGATGATCGACCTGGAAGAACCGTTCCGTCGCGCCGGTCCCGATGACGCGGAGGCCTTGACCGAGCTGATCAACTTCGCGGGCGAAGGCCTGCCCTTCTACCTCTGGGAAAAGATGGCCGAGGCCGGCGAAACGGCATGGGACGTCGGGCGGCAACGCGCCAAACGCGAAGCTGGCGGCTTCTCCTTCAAGAACGCGGTCGTCGCGGAGAGCGGCGGGCGCGTCGTCTCCTGCCTCATCGGCTATCCGCTCGCGGACCGGCTGGAACCGATTGACTACGAGAACACGCCCGCCATGTTCGTGCCGCTGGAGGAGCTCGAGCACTCAGCGCCCGGCACCTGGTACCTCAACGTGCTCGCAAGCTATCCCGAAGTCCGGGGACAGGGCTACGGGACGCGCCTCCTGGCCATCGCCGAGCGTCTGGCCCGCGACACGGGCAAGCGCGGGCTCAGCATCATCGTGTCCGACGCCAACAGTGGCGCCCAGCGGCTCTACGGCAACTGCGGCTACCGGCGGATCGCAGACCGGCCCATGGTCAAGGAAGGCTGGCGGCATGCCGGAGAGCGCTGGGTGCTGCTCACGAAATCGATCTGAAGCCTGCATCCTCGCTCTTGCCCGGAACCGAGAGAACAGGTTCTCCTACACCTTGAACGCAGCGTAATGACCCGCGATCGGAGGCCACGCGGGTCCTTTGCGCAACGGCGGCAGATCGAGATGGCGAATGCGATGATACTGGCCGAGACGCGTCTTGCGACCTACGGAACCCTCGCGCCGGGCCGCGTCAACAATCACCACCTGGCGGACCTTGGGGGATTCTGGCGGCAGGGCACGGTCACGGGCAGGCTGGTCGAGGCCGGATGGGGTGCCAAGCTCGGCTTTCCCGGATTGATCCTCGATCCCCTGGGGCATGCTATCGAAGTCCACCTGTTCGAGTCGCCGGACCTGCCCGCCCACTGGCCGCGCCTCGACGCCTTCGAAGGCGAGGGCTACCGGCGGGTGGTCACGCTGGTGTGCACCCTCGACGGCGATCTCGACGCGTCGATCTACGTCATCGAAACCTGACCGCGGCGGGGTTGCGAGGTCTGCTAGACTTGCGCCACGCCCCACGGCACCGTCACCGAAGATCGCCATGCCGGAGACCCCTCGCCCCCAGGAGCCAGCCGGCTACAAGAACCGGCCGCTTCCCGAGAAGTTCCGCGCCGCCTTTGCCGGCATCGCCGCCGTCTGGCGGCGCGAGAGCAATTTCCGCCGCGAGGCGGGCTGCGCCGCCGCCGCCGTCGCGCTCCTCATCGTCCTGCGCCCGGCCCTCCTGTGGTGGGCGCTCACCTTCCTCGTGATCGCGCTCGTCCTGGCCGCAGAAATGCTCAACTCGACCCTCGAGGCACTGATCGACCGGGTCCACCCGGAGCAGCACCCGGAGATCAAGGTGGTCAAGGACATGGCCGCCGGGATCGTCCTGCTGGTCGCCGGCGCCGCCGCTCTCGTCGGCCTGCTGCTGGTGGCCTCCGCGCTGCTCGGCGGCTGAACGAGGTCGAAAACGACTTGAGCCCGGACTATTCGAAGCTATCGCGTGACAGATCCCGCACGTGCCAGCCCGAGCCGACATCGAAATGGCGAACCGAGCATTCCTCGATCAGGTCCTCGTACCCGGCGGGCAGAAACGAGCTCTGCCAGTCCTGCCCGAAGCGGGCCTTCACGGCATCCAGGTTGGCCCACACGGAGACGAAGACGACGACGTTGCCGCCGCCCTGGACGCATCGACCGAAGAAATGCCCCAGGTTGCCTGGCTTGCCTCGCACGACATCTGCCGATTTCGTGGCGAAATTCTCCAGTAGCCGATCGGCGCAGCCCTCTCTGGTTCGAACCTCGAAAACCCGCAAGATCGGCCCATCCCCTGCCATGTCGTGCTCCGCGCAGTCGGTGTCGGCCAGGCAAACGGCGAGCCGCTATTCTGCCGCGCCCAGAGTCTCGACAAAGCGCACCGGCCGGCCGGCCGGCTCGCCCTGCAGCGCGCCGTCGCGCATGACGATGCGGCCGCGGATGACGGTCGCCATGGGCCAGCCGGTCACGGTCATGCCCTCAAAGGGCGACCAGCCGCACTTGGCCGCCAGCCAGTCGGCGGTGATCTCGCGCCGCGCGCCGAGGTCGACCAGGGTCAGGTCGCCGTCGTAGCCGACCGCCAGACGGCCCTTGCCCGCGATGCCGAAGATCCGCTGCGGGCCGGCGCTGGTCAGGTCGACCAGCCGCCGCAGGCTGAGGCGGCCGGCATTGACGTGGTCGAGCATGAGCGGCAGCAGGGTCTGGACGCCCGGCATGCCCGAGGGCGTCGCCGGGTAGTCGCCGGCCTTCTCCTCGCGGGTGTGGGGCGCGTGGTCCGAGCCGATCACGTCGACGATGCCCTGGTCGAGCGCCGCCCAGAGGCCCTCGCGGTGGCGCGCCTCGCGGATCGGCGGGTTCATCTGGGCCAGGGTGCCCAGACGCTCGTAGCACTCGGGCGCCGCCAACGTCAGGTGCTGGGGCGTCACCTCCACGGTCGCCAGGTCCTTGTTCTGCGCCAGGAGCGGCATCTCGTCAGCGGTGCTGATGTGCAGCACGTGGACCCGCCGCCCGGCCTTGCGCGCCAGCGCCAGCAGGCGGCGCGTCGCCTTGAGGGCGGTCTCCTCGTCGCGCCAGACCGGGTGCTGGTCGACCGCCGCGCCGCCGCGCACCAGGGCGAGGCGCTCGCGCAGGCGGCCCTCGTCCTCGGCGTGGATCGCCACGCGCCGCGTGCCGTGGCGCAGCACCTCGAGCAGGGTCTCGTCGTCCTCGACCAGGAGACTGCCGGTCGAGGAACCCATGAAGATCTTGACGCCGCAGCAGCCGGGCAGCCGCTCCAGTTCGCCCAGCTTGTCGGCGTTCTCGTCGGCCGCCCCCATGAAGAAGGCGTGGTCGGTCCAGGCCCGGCCCCGCGCCAGGCTCAGCTTGGTCTCCAGGTCCGCGGCATCGAGCGTGCTGGGCTTGGTGTTGGGCATCTCGAAGAACGCGGTGACGCCGCCCAGCGCCGCCGCCGCGCTGCCGCTCGCCAGGTCTTCCTTGTGCTCCAGGCCCGGCTCGCGGAAATGCACCTGGCTGTCGATCACGCCGGGCAGGACGTGGAGCCCCCCGGCTTCGAGCACCTGCTCGGTCCGGCCGGCGTCGAGCGCGCCCAGGGCCGCGACACGGCCGTCCTTCACCGCCACGTCGCCCGGCGCGGTTCCAGCCGGCGTGACTAGCGTCCCGCCCTTGACGATCAGATCGTAGCCCTCGGCCACTGCAAGCACCCTCCCCCGTGGCACCCGCCCAGTGCGGGCTTGCCAAGTGGTTTCATCGTGACCAATTCTGTGCGGCGAAACAATGACCAAGCCGGGAGCGGTGATGAGCGACCAGAAGCGGGCCTTGATCCTGGAGAGCCGCGGCGTGCTGCGCGTCGGCGGCCCGCACCGGCGCGCCTTCCTCCAGGGGCTGATCTCCAACGACATCGAGAAGGTGACGGGCGAGCGGGCGATCTGGTCCGCCTTCCTGACGGCCCAGGGCAAATTCCTGCACGAGTTCACGATCTTCGAGGACGGCGAGGACGCGGACGGCGCGTTCCTGATCGACTGCGAGGCGGCCAGGCTCGACGACCTGAAGCGGCGCCTCTCCATGTACAAGCTGCGGTCCAAGGTCGCGCTCGAGGACCTGCGCGACAGCCAAGCGGTCCTGGCCCTGTTCGGCGCCGACGCCCTCGACCCGCTCGGCCTGCCGGCGGAGCCGGGCCGGGCGGGCCGCTTCGGCGCCGGACCGGTCGCGGTGGACCCGCGCCACGCGGGCCTGGGCGCCCGCGCGGTCCTGCCGCGCGCCGAGGCCGAGGCTTGCCTGCGCGAGGCCGGTTTCTCGCAAGCGACCCTGGCCGACTACGACAGGCGGCGGATCCCGCTGGGCCTGCCCGACGGCAGCCGCGACCTGGAAGTCGAGCGCACGATCCTGCTCGAGGCCGGCTTCGACGAGCTCTCCGGGGTCGACTGGCAGAAGGGCTGCTACCTGGGGCAGGAGCTGACCGCGCGCACGAAGTACCGCGCCCTGATCAAGAAGCGCCTGCTCCCGGTCGAGATCGAGGGGGCCTCGCCCGAGCCGGGGACGGCGATCCTTAGCGGGAGCCGCGAGGTCGGCGTGCTGCGCTCGACCGTGGACGGCCTGGGCATGGCCCTGCTGCGCCTGGAGAGCCTCGAGGACGATCTCAGCGCGGGCGAGGCCAAGGTGCGCGTCGCCGTGCCCGACTGGGTCCGGTTCCAGGAGCCGCCGCCGAAGCCCTAAACGGGCTGCTTAGAAAGACTGGCGCTCTTGTTCACGGTCATCCTTCGACAGGGGGCGAAGCCCGGCGCTGCGCGCGGATGAGGGTGAATGCTCGAAACATCTCCCCCTCACCCTGAGCTTGTCGAAGGGTGATGGCGCAGGTTGGGCACCGGCCTTCTAAACCGCGCAGGTGTCGACCAGGCCGTCCACGGCCAGGGCCTGGCCGTTGACCTTGGCACCGGCGTCCGAGCAGACGAAGAGCGCCATGCGGGCGATATCCTCCGGGTCGATGAAGGTGCGGAGCGCCGAGGAGCGCGCGTAGCCCTCGCGAACCTCTTCCTCCGTCCTTCCGCTCGCTTCAGCCTGGGCGGCGATCACGCCGTCCATGCGCGGACCGGAAACCGAGCCCGGACAGATCGCGTTGACCCTTATGCCGTCGGGCCCCAGCTCGTGCGCCAGGGACTTGGTCAGTCCGACCACGGCCCACTTCGAGGCCGCATAGGGCGTGCGCAGAGGATAGCCGAGGATGCCCGCGGTCGAGGCGATGTTGACCATGGCGCCGCCGCCCGCCGCGCGCATCAGCGGAACCGCCCGCCGGGCGCAGAGGAACTGGCTGTCCAGGTTGACCGCCATGGTGCGGCGCCAGTCCTCGATCGAGAGGTCCTCGACCGGACCCGTCGGCCCGGCGATGCCCGCGTTGTTGATCAGGACATCGAGGCCGCCGAGCGCGGCCTCGGCCTGGTCGAAGAGATGGTCGACCGCCGCCGGATCCGAGACGTCGGCCGGCGTGGCGCCGAGGTCCGGCAGGCTCTCCGCCAGGGCCCGCAGGCCCGCCTCGTCGATATCGCAGACGTGGACCCGGGCGCCTTCCTCGAGAAAGGCCCTGGCCGTGGCGCGGCCGATCCCCGTCGCCGCCGCCGTCACCACGACGCGCTTGCCGCGCAGATCCTGAAACATGACGTGCTCCCCCATCACGGCGGCGATGGTCCCGGATTTCCGCCGCCGAGGCAAACCTACCGCACCGGCACGGTCAGGACGACGAGCGCCGCCCGCGGGTCATGTGAAACGCCCGGCGAAAGCCGCCCGGCGGTGGTCGCGCAGCTCGACGCCCGCGCGAACCGCGACCGCCGAGATCACCAGCGCGCCGCCCAGCACTGTCCAGTGGGTCGGCACCTCGCCGACGAAGAGCCAGACCCAGACCGGCCCGAGGGCGAACTCGAGCAACATGAAGAGGGTCACCTCGGCGGCGACCAGATGCCGCGTCGCCACCACGAAGAGGGCGTTCGCCAAGCCCGAGATGACACCGCCCCAGAGCACGCAGAGCAGCAGGTCGTGCAGGGTGATTCCCAGGTCGTTGAAGCGGACCGCGGCAGAAACCAGGGCGATGATCACGGCCGAGACCATCAGGGCGGGCATCATGTCGACCTGCCGCTTGCGGCGCACGATGACGGCGAAGCCGGAAAAGCAGGTCGCGGTAACCAGCGCCATGGCGTTGCCGTAGGGCGAGCCGAAACCGAAGCCCTCGACCAGCATCACGAAGATGCCGAGCGCCGCGACGACCATGGTGGCCAGCGTGGCACGGGCCAGGGCCTCGCCCAGGACGATCCTGGCCAGCGCCGCCGTGATGAAGGGGATGGCCCCCAGTATGAAGAGCGTGTTGGCCACGGTCGTGGTGGTCAGCGCCTGCAGGAAGCAGATGCCGGCGACGGCGAGGAGCCCGCCGCCCAGGAGGCCGCTGCGCCCGATAGCGCGCAGGCGCGCGCCGGTCTCGCGGCGGTGGCGGCACAGCAGGATGAGAAAGATCGCCGTGATGAAGGCCAGGGCGCGATAGAAATTGATCTGCCAGGGGTCCGCCGCCTGGATGTTGCGCACGATCAGCCCGCCGAAGCTGATGATGACCGAGCTCAGCACCATCAGGCCCATGGCGTAGCCGCGCCGCGACCGCGCATAGGAATCTCCGGAGCCCAGAGTGGTGGCCATGGTGCCCTTTAGCCCGCTTACACCCGGAGCGGAGTGGTTTGAAATCGGTCGTCGGCCCTTCCCGACGAAAAAATTATCGGCCAGGAGCGTTCAATGCCGCCAGTGAATTCGGCGCTGTCGGGCCCGCTTCAGTCCTTGCTCTGCGCAAGCGCCGCCTGCGCCGCCGCGAGCCGGGCGATCGGCACCCGATAGGGCGAGCAGGACACGTAGTCGAGGCCAACCGACTGGCAGAAGCGGATCGAGGCCGGGTCGCCGCCGTGCTCGCCGCAGATGCCCAGCTTCAGCGCCGCCCGCTTGGCCCGGCCCCGTTCGGCGCCGATCCGCACCAGCTCGCCGACGCCCTCGACATCGATCGACATGAAGGGATCGGTCTCGAGGATGCCTTTCCCCTCGTAGGCCGGCAGGAAGCCCGCCGCGTCGTCGCGCGACAGCCCGAAGGTGGTCTGCGTCAGGTCGTTGGTGCCGAAGCTGAAGAACTCCGCCGTCTCGGCGATCTCGCCGGCGCGCAGGGCGGCGCGCGGCAGCTCGATCATGGTGCCGACCAGGTAGCTGAAGGACACTCCGGTCGCCGCCTTGACCTGCTCGGCGACGCGGTCGACCAGGGCCTTGAGGATCTCCAGCTCCTCGCGCACCGCGACCAGCGGGATCATGATCTCGGGCTCGATGGTGCCGCGCCCCTCCTCGGCCAGCTCGGCGACCGCTTCGAAGATCGCGCGCGCCTGCATCTCGTAGATCTCCGGATAGGTGATGGCCAGGCGGCAGCCCCGGTGGCCGAGCATGGGGTTGGCCTCATCCAGCTTGATCGCCCGGGCCCTGAGATCGTCCAGATCGACGCCGGCGGCCTCGGCCACGTCGGCCAGTTCGGCCTCGCCGTGGGGCAGGAACTCGTTGAGCGGCGGGTCGAGCAGGCGGACGGTCACCGGCATGCCCTTCATGATCTGGAACATCTCGACGAAGTCCTGGCGCTGCATGGGCAGGATCTTGTCGAGCGCGTGCCGCCGTTCGCTCTCGTTCTTGGCCAGGATCATCTCGCGCACCGCGACGATCCGCTCGGCCTCGAAGAACATGTGCTCGGTCCGGCAGAGGCCGATCCCCTCCGCCCCGAACTCGAGGGCGTGGCGCGCGTCGACCGGGGTATCGGCGTTGGCGCGCACGCCCATGGAGCGGTGCTTGTCGGCCCACTCCATCAGCACCGCGAAATCGCCCGAGAGCTCCGGCTGGATGGTCGGCACCTCGCCCAGGATCACTTCACCGGCGCCGCCGTCGATGGTGATGAGGTCGCCTTCACGCAGCTCCAGGTCGCGCACCCGCATGACCCCGAGCTTGAGGTCGATCCGCAGCTCGCCGGCGCCCGCGACGCAGGCGCGCCCCATGCCACGGGCGACCACGGCCGCGTGGCTGGTCATGCCGCCCCGGGTGGTCAAGATCGCCTTGGCCGCGTGCATGCCGTGGATGTCTTCCGGGCTGGTCTCGATCCGGCAGAGGATGACGGCCCTGCCCGAGGCGGCGGCGTCCTCGGCCCGGTCGGCGGAAAAGACGATCTCGCCCGAGGCCGCGCCGGGCGAGGCCGGCAGCCCCTTGGCGATGACCCGCCGCTCGGCCTTGGGGTCCAGCGTCGGGTGCAGCAGCTGATCGAGGGCGTTGGGATCGATCCGCTCGATCGCCTGCTCCTCCGTGATCAGTCCCTCGCGCGCCATATCGACCGCAATCCGCACGGCGGCCCCGGCGGTTCTCTTGCCGGCGCGGGTCTGCAGCATGTAGAGCTTGCCGCTCTGCACGGTGAACTCGATGTCCTGCATGTCGCAGTAGTGGGCCTCAAGCCGCCGGCGCACGTCGAGCAGCTGATCGAACAGCGCCGGCATGACCTCCTCCATCGCCGGGAGGCTCGAGCCGTTGGTCTCCTTGCCCCTGACCGTCAGGTGCTGGGGCGTGCGAATGCCGGCCACGACGTCCTCGCCCTGGGCGTTGATCAGATACTCGCCATAGAAGGCGTTCTCGCCGGTCGAGGGATCCCGGGTGAAGGCAACGCCCGTCGCGCAGTCGTCGCCCATGTTGCCGAACACCATGGCCTGGACGTTCACCGCCGTGCCCCAGTCGGAGGGGTAGCCGTGCAGCCGGCGGTAGGTGATCGCCCGCTGGTTCATCCAGGAATCGAAGACCGCGCCGATCGCGGCCCAGACCTGCTCCCGCGGATCCTGGGGGAAGGGCTCGCCGGTCTCCTCCTCGATCCGCTTCTTGTATTCGACGATCACGGCCTGCCAGTCCTCGGCGGAGAGATCGGTATCCAGGGTGACGCCCCGGTCCTCCTTGTGCAGGTCGACGATCTCCTCGAAGCCGTGGTGGTCGACACCGAGCACGACGTCGCCGAACATCTGGATGAAGCGGCGGTAGCTGTCGTAGGCGAAGCGCCCGTCACCGGAATGCCTAGCCAGGCCTTCGACCGTCTGGTCGTTGAGGCCGAGGTTCAGCACCGTGTCCATCATGCCGGGCATGGAGACCCGCGCGCCCGAGCGCACCGAGACGAGCAGCGGATTCTTCTGGTCGCCGAAGCGCGCGCCGACCAGCTTCTCCATGGCGCCGAGCGCCGCCTCGAACTGTTTTTTTAGGCCGGGCGGCAGCGCCTTGCCGTTGTCGTAGTAGTGGGTGCAGGCCTCGGTTGTGATCGTGAAACCGGGCGGCACCGGCAGGCCGAGCGAGGACATTTCCGCCAGGTTGGCCCCCTTCCCGCCGAGGAGATTGCGCAGGCTCGCGGCGCCCTCCGCCTCGCCCCCGCCGAAGCTGTAGATCCACTTGGCCGTGGTTACCGTCGTTTGTGCCACCTCAACCCTCGATCTTGGAGAAATCCGCCACCTGGCCCAGGG
>JASJEC010000094.1 GCA_030064845.1 Kiloniellales bacterium | reverse complement strand
AGGCCGGCCGGCAGCATCAGCCCCTTCTGCGAGCCGCTGACCGCCAGGTCGACGCGCCACTCGTCCATGCGGAAGTCGATGCTGGCGAGCGAGCTGACGCCGTCGGCGCAGAGCAGGGCCGGGTGGCCGGCCGCGTCCATCACCTTGCGCAGGCCGCCGATGTCGCTGGTCACGCCGGTCGCGGTCTCGTTGTGGCAGGCCAGGATCGCCTTGATCTCGTGGTTCTTGTCGTCGCGCAGGATCTCTTCGGTCCACGCCAGGGGCACGCCCTCGCCCCACTCGACCTCCTGGACCACCACGTCGAAGCCGAGGCGCTGGGCCATGTCGATCCAGAGGTGGCTGAACTGGCCGAAGCTCGACGCCAGCACCTTGTCTCCGGGCGACAGCGTGTTGGTCAGCGCCGCCTCCCAGGCGCCGGTGCCCGAGGAGGGAAAGATGAAGACCTGCCCCTCGTCGGTCTTGAAGACCTTCTTCAGGTCGGCCAGCACGCTGGTCGAGAGATCGGGGAACTTGGAGGAGCGGTGGTCCTCCATGGCCACGATCATGGCCCGCTGCACCCGGTCTGGAATGTTGGTCGGCCCCGGAACGAAAAGAAAATTGCGGCCCGTCGTGCGTCTCATGGCGTCTCCTCCCTGACTACATTTGTTGGGGTCAGGCGAGGACGCGGCCGTCCCACGCCCCCGACCCGGCGCATGGCATTTGTTTCATGCTAGCGGGGCGGGGGACCAGCGGCCAGTGGACAATTCAGACGGGAGTGACGGCAAACTGGACAGGCGATTGCGAAGGGCGCGACCGGTCTGATACTTCCTCGAGGAACCTTGAGGTCCGCTCTGCATTGAACGGCGGACGTCCAAAGCAGGAGCTTGCAAAGCCCGGGTTTGACCCACAGCGGACGTACGCAACGATGATTCCCAAACGAATTTATGCTCGCCGGGGCCAATGACACTGCGTTTTCCCTCACTGGTTAAGGCCTGGCGGAACCTGTTGAAGTGTTGCTGCATTTTGAAGGTCTCACCCGATGGGGTATGATCCGACCTTATGAAACGGCTTGTTCGCTGGAGGTGACGCCATGCAACGAACAGGACGAGTCTTTGCTTGCTTCGTAGGGATCTTACTAATCGCAGCGAGCTGGCTGGCGTTTGCCACGCTCGCGCTGCCGGTGCTGGCAGACGCAAACGAGACAAAGACAAATTCAGTATCCGGCCCGCTCGACGGCATGACGTTTACCGGTGCGCTCGGGCCACATGGCAAGCCTAAGGACGTCGAGGACACGTTCGTTTTCGCCAACGGGACATTTGTTTCAAAGGAATGCGAACAGCGATGCAAGTATCCTGCACGTCCGTACTTCATCAGAAAACTTGGGAACAAGACTGAGTTTGTTAGTGAAACCCAGTGTCCCTACAAAGATGCAAAGATCATCTGGCGAGGTACTATTCAGGGAGACACGATTGAAGGTATTTCTACGTGGACGATAAGGCGCTGGTACTGGACAGTTGAGAACAAGTTTGAGTTCTCGGGAAAACTGGTCAAACAATCAACGCCTGTTAAAAGCTCAGATTGATATGTCGCTCCGACGCTGGGTAACGCCATTCCCCTGGCGGATAGTCGCAAAGCTTACTTGCCTGGTGCTGCTGCTGGTTGCAGCTAATCTTGCCGTGCACGAGATCGCAGGCGCGATGGATTTCCAAATTCGTGCCGGCAACGAAGACATGGTGCACCGCACGATCATGCTGACGGCAGCCCTTTACGCGGTTTTGCTGGCCATTCCATTCGTGCCAGGTGCCGAGATCGGCCTCGCCATGATCACCATGCTGGGACCACCCATCGCCTTTCTTGTGTATGTCTGCACTGTCGCCGGCTTATGCCTTAGCTTTCTGGCAGGACGACTCGTGCCTTTGTCCGGCCTCATCGGGCTGGCGGATTATTTGAGCTTGCGACGCACTTCAAAGCTTCTCGAGCAGATTGAGCCGCTGGACCGACAAGAAAGACTGTCGTTCCTGGCCAGCCGGGCACCGAATAGATTTGTTCCGCTACTTTTGCGATACCGCTACCTCGCCCTTGCTGTTGCTTTCAACGTTCCGGGAAACTTTCTGATCGGCGGAGGTGGGGGCATCGCCCTGATCGCGGGCGCTAGCCGGCTCTATTCGCTGCCTGTCTTCTTCCTCACGATCATGCTTGCTGTTGCACCGGTACCGTTTGCGGTCCTCTTTCTGGGCAGTGAGTTCCTGATGAGATGAATAACAGCTGGCTTAAGGCAAATCTCCGCTCCGGGCCAGCAGCTGTCCTGCAAGCTGCCCACCCTCGAAGTCAGTTTCCCTCCCGGCACCGGACCACTTCGAATATGGCTGGACCGATGTGCGCCGACTGCAATCGCTCCTCTCAGGGGGTGCGCCCTATCAACCTGCGTTGGACAGCACTGACCGAAGTGGTCACTGACCTTTTTGAAATGATGGCGCGCCCGGGAAGATTCGAACTCCCAACCTCCTGATCCGTAGTCAGGTGCTCTATCCAGTTGAGCTACGGGCGCATGCCGCGAGAGCGGCCGGGGAAGGGTGGAGGCGCTTTGAGCGCGGGTACCATCCCCAGAGGCGGCGGTGTCTTAACAGAAGCCCGCTAGCGGGGCAAGCGAAGAGGTGTGGCCGGCGCCCTTTCCCTGGGCCTTCTTGGGGCGTGCTTGCCGGTCTCGCCCCGCGTCTCTACCATTCAAAGCATTGGCGGGGAGAGGCGGAACCAGTGCATACAGCGCGCATCAGGGCGGAACGGGGCCGGCGGGGTCTTCGCGGCCGCTTGGTCGCCGCCGCCCTCCTGCTCGCGCTCGCCGCCGCCTGCACCTTCCCCGAGGGGCCCGACTGGCCGGGCAATGCACCGCCGGAGGCGTTCCAGACGCAACCCGGCGAGTGGCGGGGCTTCGGCGCCGAGGGCCAGGCGCGCGACCTCTCGCTCCTGGTCTCGGAGAGCACCGGCGCCTACCCGGCCGGGCGCGACCCCGAGGCGCTGGTTGGCCGCAAGGAGCCGCTCCTGGTGATCCGCTTCACCGAGCCGCCGCCCGACTTCGAGCCGGCGCTCTACGACACCCTGCGCCGGGCGCTCGAACTGCGGCCCTCGACCGCCTTCGACGTCGTCGCGGTCGCGCCCGTCGCGGGGCGCCTCGACGAGGCCGCGCTGCTCGGCGACGTCAACGCCGTGGTGCGCGCGCTGGCCGAGATGGGCCTGCCGAAGGATCGCGTCTCGCTCTCGGCCACCACCGTGGCGGGCGTCGAGGTCCACGAGGTGCATTTCTACGTAAGATGATTTGTGCCGGCACGCGGTCGGCGCGTGCCTTTGGGAGGGCCAATCATGAGCAACATCGATATTCCGCCGCGGCTGATCGGCGTCGTCTTCGTTATCGCCTCGTTCTTTCTCATGGCCACCGCCGCTTTCGCCGGCGTCGACGAGACCGACGAGCGGAAGATCCGCTCGGTGATCGAGCAGCAGATCCAGGCCTTCCGGGCCGACGACGGCGACAAGGCCTTCTCCTACGCCTCGCCCGATATCCAGCGCAAGTTCGGTTCGGTCGATAGGTTCATGTCCATGGTCAAGGGCGGCTACCAGGCCGTCTACCGGCCGCAGGAGGTCGAGTTCCTCGGCCTCAAGGATGAGACCGGCGCGATCATCCAGGCGGTGCGCCTGGTCGGGCCCGACGGCAAGACGGTCATGGCCGTCTACACCATGGAGCGCCAGGACGACGGCGGGTGGAAGATCGGCGGCGTCTACCTGGTGCCGTTCCCCGAAGAGAGCGCCTGACGAGGCCACGCCGCTGCCGGCGTTGCGGCGGTTCGGGCAATCGGGTCTAATTCGCGACCCTTTCTGCCGCGAGCTTCACGCCATGCCGGAACCCGCCGCCTACACCAAGACCTTTCCGGTTTCCTGGGAAGAACTGCACCGTCACGCCAAGGCGCTCGCCTGGCGGGTCATGGAGCAGGGCCCCTGGGAGGGCCTCGTCGCGGTCACCCGGGGCGGCTTGGTTCCGGCCGCGATCGTCGCCCGCGAGCTGGAGATCCGCCTGATCGACACGGTCTGCATCGCCAGCTACGACGACGAGGAGCGCGGAACGCTCTCGGTCCTGAAGAAGGTGCCCGGCGACGGCACGGGCTGGCTGATCGTCGACGACCTCGTTGATACGGGCAAGACGGCGCAGGCGGTCCGCAACATGCTGCCCCAGGCGCACTTCGCCACGGTCTACGCCAAGCCCGCCGGCCGTCCCCTGGTCGACACCTTCATCACCGAGGTCAGCCAGGACACCTGGATCCTCTTCCCCTGGGACACCGAGCCCCAGCGCGTCCCCCCGATCATCAGCCGCAACGGCCGGTGAGGCGCGGGAACTTCTGTAACACGCCCGAGCCCTCGATCACCGTCACCCCCAATTGTCATGCCCGGACTTGATCCGGGCATCCGATCTGCACGTGGCCTGCGGTGGCCCTGGATGGCCGGATCAAGTCCGGCCATGACAAAAAGAGGAGGGTTGGCTCGATTCCGATCCCTGTTGAAAGACGGCTCGATCGCTGACGTCTTCAGGGGCGAGACCGGGCCTGTGGCTTAAGACCAACACTTCTCACCACAGAGACACAGAGAGCACCGAGAACCAAAAAAGGGATTTGGTTGCGCGCGAAGCGCGCCAAGGAGTCCTTTGGTTTTTCCTCTGTGTTCTCTGTGTCTCTGTGGTGAAACCTTTTTTTGTTTTTCAGTGCCGGCATGATCTCGCGGCAAAGCCGGCAACCCACCTCCACTGTCATGCCCGGACTTGATCCGGGCATCCATACCTGCACGTGACCTGCGGTTGCCCTGGATGGCCGGATCACGTCAGGCCATGACAAAGAGAGGAGGGGTCAGCGGGGTCCCGTGGCGCGGACCACCGCGAGGTTGTCGATCAGGCGGACCGGGCCGAGCGAGGCGGCGGCGAAGAGGCGGGCGTGGTCGCCGGCCCGCTCCAGCGGGCCGAGGTCGCGGCCGTCGCGCAGCTCCAGGTAGTCGACCGGGTCGAAACCGGCCCGGGCCAGCGTGCGGCGGCCCTCGTCGAGCAGAGGCGCGGCCTCGGCGCCGGACGCGAGGCGGCGGGCCAGGTCGCTCAGCACCCGGTAGAGGGCGGGCGCGATGCGGCGTTGCTTCGCGTCGAGCAGGGCGTTGCGCGAGGAGAGCGCCAGGCCGTCGGGCTCGCGCACCGTGGCAACGCCCCGGATGGTCACGGGGATGTCCAGGTCGCGCGCCATCCGCGTGATCAGCAGGAGCTGCTGGTAGTCCTTCTCGCCGAAGTAGGCCAGGTCGGGCGCGGCCTGGTTGAGCAGCTTGCTGACCACCGTGGCGACACCGTCCATGTGGCCGGGGCGCGCCGCGCCGCAGAGGCAGGCGCTCAGCGCCGGCAGGCTGACCACGGTCTGGAAGCCCGCCGGGTAGATCTGGCCAAGCGTCGGCGCGTAGAGCAGGTCGGTGCCGACGGCCTGCAGCAGCGCGGCGTCCCGCGTCTCGTCCCGCGGGTAGCTCTCGAGGTCGTCCGCGTCGTTGAACTGCTTGGGGTTGACGAAGAGCGTCGCGATTACCCGGTCGCACTCGGCCCGCGCCCGGCGCACCAGGGCCAGATGGCCGTCGTGCAGCGCGCCCATGGTCGGCACCAGGCCGATCCGCTGGCCCGAGCGGCGCCAGCGCGCGACCGTGTCGCGCAGCGCGTCGACCCGGCGCAGGGTCCTCAGCGCTTGCGGCCGGGCCGCCACGGCGCCGGGCCTTTCTTCGGTGGCGACCGTCACCCGGCCACCTTCCTCTGCTTGAGGGGCGGCGTCGCA
The DNA here is from genome assembly GCA_030064845.1 of Kiloniellales bacterium. Lineage (NCBI taxonomy): Bacteria > Pseudomonadati > Pseudomonadota > Alphaproteobacteria > Rhodospirillales > Kiloniellales bacterium. The sequence continues at coordinate 5,078 of JASJEC010000094.1, read as the reverse complement.
GGGGGGAAGCGCCGCGTCGTGACGTCGTCGGCGAAACGCCGCGCGGCCTCCTCGATCTCGCCGGTCAGGTCGGCGTAGCGCCGGACGAAGCCCGGGGCGTCGGCCCCGGTCAGGCCAAGGATGTCCTCGGTGACCAGGATCTGGCCGTCGCAGGCCGGCGAGGCGCCGATCCCGATGGTCGGCACGGGCACCTCTTCGGTGACCCGGCGGGCGACCGCCTCGACCGTCCCCTCGACCACCAGGGCGAAGGCGCCGGCCTCGGCGACGGCGCGGGCGTCGGCCAGCACCGCCTCGGCCTCCTCGGCGCTGCGGCCCTGGGTGCGGAAGCCGCCCAGCGTGTTGACCTGCTGCGGCATCAGCCCAACGTGGCCCAGCACCGGCACGCCCCTTCTGGTCAGGAAGGCCACGGTCTCGGCCATCTCGCGGCCGCCCTCCAGCTTGACGCCGGCGCAGCCGGTCTCGGCCAGCACGCGGGCCGCGTTGCGGAAGGCCTGGGCCGGGGATTCCTGATAGCTGCCGAAGGGCATGTCGACGATGACGCAGGCGCGCTTCGCGCCGCGCGCCACGGCGCGGCCGTGGGCGATCATCTGGTCGAGGGTGACGCCGAGGGTGGAATCCTGGCCGTAGAGCACCATGGCCAGGGAATCGCCGACCAGCAGAAGGTCGACGTGGGAATCCAGGGCCCGCGCCATGGGCGCCGAATAGGCGGTCAGGCAGACCAGCGGCCGGCCGCCCTTGCGCTTGCGGATCGCCGGGACGGTCACCGCCTTTTCCCGGCCGGGCTGGCTCTGGCCGATCACGCTCATGGCCGCGTACTCCCCCACACTCGCTGCTGTTATTCTGTGCACACTCTATGTTGCAGTGCACAATAACACAAGGGGGTCTCCCGCTAAGCGGTGTCCGGCTCCGGCCGGAGCAGAGGCCGGCAGAACCACAGGAGCCAGGGGATGCCCACGAGGGCGCCGAGCGGCGCCAGCCACCAGTGGGCCTGGAATCCTTCGAGGCTGGTCGCGGGCACGCCGCCGTGGAGAGCGGTCCCGACGAGCACCACCGCGAGGGCGATCGCGTTGTTCGCGCCGTGGGCGAGGATCGGCCCGATCAGCGAGCCGGTCCTCATGGCGATCAGCGACACGACGACGCCGAACACCATCCCGCCGAGAATGTCCACGTGCAGGATTGCGAAGATCAGGGACGAGAAGATCACCGCCCGGCGGTCGCCGTACTTCAGCCGCCAGCGGTGCAGCAGAAAGCCACGGAAGAAGACCTCCTCCATGACCGGCGCGACGACGACCAGCATCAGGGCGTTGAGGCCGTTGGCCAGCAGGGCCTCGGGGTCGCCGCGCCACCAGATCAACGGCGGGGAGTTGAGCAGCCAAAAGGCGACAAACTCCGGCTCGACCAGCGAGAGCGGCAGATAGAGCAGATACATGCTGAAAATCGCCACGCCGATCAGGGGGATGCCGAGAAGGACGTAGCCCAGCCCCTGCCGTCGGCCGGGTTTTGCCCCGAGCGAGAAGCGGCGGGCCCAGCCCGCTCTCAGGCCGGCTGCGCCGAGAAGGCCGGCCAGGAGGAGGTAGAGCGACAGACCCAGCACCGCATCCTCGAGCGGCATGTCCCAGGTATCCAGGTACTCCGGCCAGACGAACAGGAGGGCGACGAAGGGTGCCGCCAAGGAGAAGGCGAGCATGGCCAGCAGGACCCGCCCCCGGATCGAGGCGAGAACCACCGAAGGATCAGAGGTCATGGCCGCGTCCGGCCATCGCCGCCGGCCGCCCCCCGGCGCCGAGAAGGGCGCTCAGACGTCCTTCTCGGTGGTCGGGTCGATCACCTTGCGGATCGGCGTGATCTTGGTCGCGGGAAAGCCGCTGATCTCGGCGTGCTTGCGGATCACGTCCTCGTCCTTCGCCAGGTAGATGCAGAAGGTCTTGTCGCCGGCCACGTAGCTCTCGACCCACTGCACGTCGGGCGCCAGTTGCGCCAGGGCCTCGTTGGACTTGGCCGCCGCGCCCGCCAGCTGCTCGCGCTCCAGCGAGCCGACCTCGGGGATATCCCGCTCGATCATGTACCGGTTCATCGCCATGCCTTCCTCCCTCTCCTTGGTTTGACGTGGATGACTGAACGCAGAGGCATCAGCGGGCGCCTTGGCTGAGTGGCAGGCTGAGCCGGAAACAGGTGCCCTCGCCGGTCGAGCTGCGCAGGTCGATGGCGCCGCCGTGGGCGCGCATCAGCTCGCGGGCGATGGCGAGGCCGAGGCCGGTGCCGCCGGCCCGGGTCGAGCCGGTGAAGGGCTGGAACAGGTTCTCCTTGGCGCGCGGCGCCAAGCCCGGGCCGTTGTCGGCGACGTCGATCAGCAGCTTGCCGTCGTCGCGCCAGGCCATCACCTGGACCGCCGTCGCGCCGGACTCGATCGCGTTCTGCCCCAGGTTGGCGAGCACGCGGAACAGCTGCTGGCGGTCGGCCTCGATCTCGATCGGCTCGTCCAGGCGGTTCTGCCAGACCGCCGTGCCGTTGACCTGGCCGGGCAGGGCCTCGCCGACGTCGGCGATCAGGTCGCCCAGCTCGAAGCGCGTCAGCTCGAGCGAGGCTGGGCCCTCGCGGGTGAAGCTGAGCGTGTTGGCGCAGAGGTCGACCGCCCGGTCGATCGCGCCGACCAGCGTCGGGGCGGTCCGGCGCACCTCCGGGTCCCCGCTGGTCGCCATACGGTCCGAGACCAACCGGGCCGTCGCCAGGATGTTCTTGAGGTCGTGGTTGATCTTGGTCACCGCGATGCCGAGCGCCGCCAGCCGGGTCTTCTGGTGCAGCGCCGCGCGCAGCCCCTCCTGCATCGAGACCAGCTCGCGCTCGGCGACGCCGATCTCGTCGTTGCGCCCCGGGCTGCCGCCTGCGTCCAAGGCTGAGGCCGCGCTTTCCGGGTCTTCCCGGAAGGCGGTCATGGACTCCGTGATCCGCCGCATGGGCCGGACGATCAGGAGGTGCAGGGTCAGGTAGACCAGGCCGGCGGAGAACAGCGAGATGATCAGCGACAGCGCCAGGATGCGCTGGGAGAAGGCGATCATGGCGGCCCGGAGGGGCGCTTCCTCGAGCACCACCTCGACCGTGATGGTCTCGTCCTTGGGCGACATGCCGATCACCCGCAGCATGCGGTCGCCGTGGACGAAGGTCATGAAGGCGTCGCCGATCAGTCGGAAGAAGCCGCTCTCCCGAAGGTCGAAGGTCTGGTCGATGCGCTCCGGCTCGAGGCTCATCAGCATGAGCTTGCCGGCGCCGGGCTTGCGCAGCGCGATCATCTCGGCGCCGACCTGGTCGAGCAGCGCGCGCTCCAACTCCTCGCCGACCATGAAGTTCGGGGTCGCCTCGAGGGCCAGGATGGCGATATGGGCGTCGGCCAGGCGCTCCTCGAGGTAGACCTTGCGGAAGCGGCCGATCGAGGGCGCGTAGATCAGGACCTCGGCCAGCATGACGAAGGCCACGGTCAGCACAAGCAGCCGAGCCGAAAGCCCGGAAAAGACAGGCGATAGGCTGGTTTTGCCGCCGCTCATAACCGGCAGCTTACAGCACGGCGCAGGAAATTTCCGCGCGAAATCACCCCTCTGTGCCGGGGCTGCGCGGTTACCGGCGACCGCGGTCATCGGGACGCCTGGGGTTCGGTCTCACCGAGAAAGAAAAGGCGCGCCGCACGCCGAGGAGGAGAGGCCCACAAGGGGTGCGGTCGCGCCTTCTCCTGGACGCGCCAGGATCGGAGTCGGTTACGGCTACTGCGCCGCGCAGGGGTTGCAGGGGTTGCAGGTCGCCGCCGCGCAAGGGTTACAGGGATTGCAGGTCGCTGCGGCGCAGGGGTTGCAGGGGTTGCAGGCCGCCGCGGCGCAGGGGTTGCAGGGATTGCAGGCTGCAGCCGCACAGGGGTTGCAGGGGTTGCAGGCGGCAAGCTGAACCGGGTTCTCGGCGGGCTTCGCCGCGGCAGCCGGCAGCGCGGCGGCCGAGGTCGCGAGCGTGGCGACACTGAGCGCCACCATGGTCTTCTTGATCATCAAAGCCTCCTCTGGATCTGCTCAAACTACCTCATATCGAGCGGGTTCACATGTCTTTGCCGGAACCGCGAAGCGTTTCCGGCAAGACATGACCCGCTCTAGCGTCGGCGCCGCCGCGAACGGTGATCTCCTCCCGTGCCGCCCGGACCGCGCCTGTCGATGACTCGAATGTCGCACGCCCGTGTCCCCGACGCGATTCAACGAAAGCGCACTATTTTTCACATGTTTGTGAGACTCTAAGCGGGGAAGTGGCCCGGTCTTTCCTAACCGAAGCGCCCCAGGAAGCGGACGATCGCCTTGGTGCGCTCGCTGAACAGCTTGGGCATGAAATAGCTGCCCGCGGCCCGCTTGCCGACCTCGCCGAAGGTGGGATAGGGCACGATGGTGCCCGCCATGGCGCCGATCTTGAGCTTCTGCGCGATCGCCAGGGTCCAGGGCTGGATCAGCTCGCCGGCGTGGGGCCCGGCGATGCCGGCCCCGAGGATCCGGCCGCCCGGCCGGACCACTACCTTGATCAGCCCTTCAGTGCGGCGCTCGGCCTGGGCCCGGTCGTTTTCGGCGAAGGGCCAGCGCAGGACGTTGATCTTCTCGTCCCGCTCCCGGGCCGCGGCCTCGGTAAGCCCGACGTTGGCCAGCTCGGGTTCGGTATAGGTCACCCAGGGCACGGCCGCGCCGTCGGCGCTGGCGCGCAGGCGGAACAGCGCGTTGCGCAGAACGATCCCAGCGTGATAGCTCGCCAGGTGGGTGAACTGCAGGCCGCCGGCGGCGTCGCCGGCGACGAAGATCTTGGGGTTGGAGGTGCGCAGCCGCGCGTCGACCTTGATCCCGGCGCCGTCGTGGTCGACGCCGGCGGCCTCCAGGCCCAGTGCGCCGTGCACCGGGCGCCGCCCGGCGGCCAGCAGCAGGTGGCTACCGTCGATCGTCTGCTCGACGCCGTCCTGGTCCAGGGTCGCGCGCACCCCCGCGCCGGTCGCCTGGACCGCGGTCACCTTCGCGCCCTCGAAGACCTGCAGTCCCTCGGCGAGCAGCCGGTGGCGCAGCACCTCGACC
>JASJEC010000093.1 GCA_030064845.1 Kiloniellales bacterium | reverse complement strand
ATGGCGACCTCGGAGTTCCTTCCCGAGCCTTGGCGCATGCGGGCCCGCCGGTTCACCGGCGGACTCGCCGTGGCGGTCAGCGCGACCCTCGTGGTAGCGAGCGTGCAGCTGGTCGCGATCGACCACGAGTTCGGCGAACTCGTGGCCTGGAACATCCCGGTCTGGGTCGTGTCGCTGGTCATCCCGGTCGCCTTCCTCGCGATCACCTGGCGCGTCCTGGCCGGGGCGGCGGACACCCGGCGCGGCTGGCTCATCGTGGCGAGCGGCCTCGCCGTCCCGCCGCTCTTCGCCTTCGTCCCGGCCCTGGCCACGCCGGACCTGCTCGTGCCTGGCATCGTCGTGATCCTGGTCGCCACCGCGCTGGGCCTGCCGATCTTCGCCGCCATCGGCGGGGCCGCCCTGCTGCTGTTCTTCCTGGAAGGCACGCCGGTCGCCGCGGTGCCCGGCGAGGCCTACCGCATGGCGACCTCGCCCATGCTGCCGGCCATTCCGCTCTTCACCCTGACCGGCTACATCCTCGCCGAGGGCGGCTCCAGCCAGCGCCTGCTGGCCCTGTTCAACGCCATGGTCGGTTGGATGCCCGGGGGCCTGGCCATCGTCGTCACCCTGGTTCTGGCCTTCTTCACGCCGCTGACCGGGGCCTCCGGCATCACCATTCTGGCCATGGGCGGCCTGATCCTGCCGATGCTCACCCGGGCGCGCTACCACGAGGACCACGCGACCGGCCTGGTCACCGTTTCGGGCTCGATCGGCGTCCTGCTGCCGCCCAGCCTGCCGGTGATCCTCTACGCCTACTACGCCGAGCTGCCGCTCGACCAGCTCTTCATCGGCGGCCTGATCCCCGGCCTGCTGCTGATCTTCGCGGTCGCCGGGTGGGGCGCCTGGCGCGGCTGGTCCATGGGCGCGGCCCGCACGGACTTCAGCTGGCGGGCGCTCGGCGCGGCCCTCTGGGGCGCCAAGTGGGAGCTACCGCTGCCCCTGATCATCATCGGCGGCATCTTCGGCGGTCTGGCAACTCTGGTGGAGGCGGCCGCCGCGACCGTGCTCTACGCCCTGATCGTGGAGACCCTGGTGTTCCGCGAGCTCGGGCTGCGCAAGGACCTGCCGCGCATCGCGGTCGAGAGCGCCACCCTGGTCGGCGGCTTCATGATCATCCTGGGCGTCGCGCTCGGGCTGACCAACTATCTGCTGATCGCCCAGGTGCCGATGCTGGCGCTCAACTGGATCCAGCAGATCATCGAGTCGCCCGTCCTCTTCCTGCTGGCGCTCAACCTCGTGCTGATCGTGGTCGGTGCCCTGATGGACATCTATTCGGCGATCATCGTGATCGTGCCGCTGATCGCGCCCATGGCGCTGGCCTACGGGATCGAGCCGGTCCACCTGGGGGTCGTGTTCATGGCCAACATGCAGCTGGGCTACCTGATGCCGCCGATGGGCGAGAACCTCTTCCTCTCCGCCTACCGCTTCAAGAAGTCCCTGCCCGAGATCTACCGGGCGACCCTGCCCTACATCGCCATCCTGCTGGTCATCGTGCTGCTGGTCACCTACTGGCCCGGCCTCACGCTCGGCCTGCTGGAGCTGGTGCGCGGCTAACGCTTCGCGGTCCCGGCCCGATCCGCCAGCTTCTTCGGCTTGCCATCCGCGCACTTCCACGTAAACAAATGACCATGAAACTGAGAAACCTGATTGGCGTGGCCGCGGCCACGGTCATGCTGGCCGGCGACGCACTGGCGGCCGGCGAGATCAGCGAGTTCCGCATCGGCATCCTGGGCGGCGAGAACGCTCCCGCCCGCCTGCGCAGCAACGAGTGCGTGCGCGAGATGACCGAGCAGGCGCTCGGCGTGCCGACCCGGCTCTTCGCGCCGGCCGACTACGACGGCGTCATCGAGGGGCTGCTCGGCGGCGATCTCGACATGGCCTGGCTCGGCGCCTTCGGCTACGCGAAGATCTACCTGACCGACCCCGAAGCCGTGGAGCCGGTACTGACCAGGATCAAGGAGGACGGCTCCTTCGGCTACTACGCGATCGGCTTCGCCCGCGTCGACCGCGCGATCAACAGTCTGGCAGACATGAAGGGCAAGGTCTTCGGCTTCGGCGATCCGAACTCCACCTCCGGCTACCTGATCCCCTCGATCGAGATCCCCGCGGCCGGCTACGACATGGAGCCCGGCAGGTACTTCAAGGACGTGGTCTTCACCGGCGGCCACGAGCAGACCATCCTCGCGGTCTACAACGGCGACATCGACGGCGGCGTGACCTGGGCCGACGGCCTGGGCGCCTGGGAAGACGGCTTCAACAGCGGCGCGCTGCGCAAGGCGGTCGACGACGCCCTGGTCGACATGTCCCAGCTGACCGAGATCTGGCGCTCCAGGCTCATCCCCGAGGGCCCGATCGTCCTGCGCAAGGACCTGCCGAACGACGTGAAGCTCCGGATGGTCGGTCTGCTGGCCGGCCTCCCCTCGATGGATCCGAACTGCGCCTACAGCTTCGCGGGCGGCAGGATCAGGGGGCTCGTGCCGATCGGGCACCGCGAGTACGAAACCATCGTCGCGGCCCGGCGGCGCGGGTCCGAGTAAGCCGGCTGATGAAGAAGCCTGGAGCCCTCTGGAACCTCCGCGCAGCGGCGGCGCCCACCTTGACGCGCGCCGCACCATCGGAAAGACTCCTTGTGAACCCGAGGACTTCGACATTATGGCTCACGAGCACGCTCATGCGCTCCTGCCGTCCGAGCCGGCCTTGCGGGTGCGCGCCATCGAGACGCTGGTAGTCGATAAGGGTCTGGTCGACCCCGAAGCCATCGACGCCATCGTCGACGCCTTCTCGAACAAGATCGGTCCGCAGAACGGCGCCAGGGTGGTCGCCAAGGCCTGGAGCGATCCGGCTTACCTCAAGTGGCTGCGCGAAGACGCCACGGCGGCGATCGCCGAACTCGGCTACTCCGGGCTGCAAGGCGAGCACATGGTGGCGGTCGAGAACACTGTCGATGTGCACAACATCGTCGTCTGCACCCTCTGCTCCTGCTATCCCTGGCCGGTGCTCGGCGTACCGCCGGTCTGGTACAAGTCGGCGGAGTACCGCGCCCGGGTGGTGCGCGATCCGCGCGGCGTCTTGGCCGAATTCGGTGTAACTTTGGGCGATGAGATAGAGATCCGGGTCTGGGACTCGACCGCCGAGATCCGCTACCTCGTGATCCCGCAACGCCCATCCGGTACCGAAGGCCTTTCCGAAGAGGCCCTGGCGGGCCTGGTGACCCGTGACTCGATGGTCGGTACGGGCTTTGCGGCCGAGCCGGGAGGCACCTGATGGACGGAGTCCACGACCTCGGCGGCATGGAAGGCTTCGGCCCCCTGGCGATCGAGCCCGACGAGCCGCCTTTCCATCACGACTGGGAAGCGCGGGTCATGGCCCTGCGCCTGCTGATGGGCTTCTGGCGCCGGTGGAACATCGACGCCGGTCGCCACTCGATCGAAAACCTGCCGCCGGCGGACTACCTTTCCATGACCTACTACGAGAAATGGCTCGCGTCGGTCGCGAACCTCTCGGTCGGCGCGGGACTCCTCTCCCGCGAGGAGGTCGCCTCCGGCCGCCCGGCGCCGGGTGCCGAGAAGGCGACGCCGCCGGTCGACGCCGCAGCCTTCCTGCGTTTCCTGCCCACGGGCCGTCCGAGCGAGCGGGAGGTCAACGCGGCCCCGGCCTTCGCCGTCGGCGACCGCGTGCGCACCGCCCGGCACATGCATTGCGGCCACACCCGACTGCCCCGCTATTGCCGCGACCGGGTCGGCGAGGTCGTGCTGCACCACGGCGCCCACGTCTTTCCCGACGTCAGCGCAACGCTCGCGGGCGAGGCGCCGCAGCACCTCTACACCGTGCGCTTCTCGGCGCGCGAGCTCTGGGGCGAGGCGGCGGATCCCCGGCACAGCGTGACGGCCGATCTCTGGGAGAGTTACCTTGCGCCCGCGACCTGAGCCAGAGCAGCCCTTCTCCGAGCCCTGGCATGCCGAGCTCTTCGCCACGACCCATGCCCTGGCCGCGGCCGGCGCCTTTCAGTGGTCCGAATGGTCGGAGGCCTTCATCGCCGCGCTCCAGCGGGCGGACTCGGCCGGCGCGCCGAAGGACGGATCGGCCTACTACGAGGTCTGGCTTTCCGCCTTCGAGGATTTCTTGATCCGCCGGGGCCTGGCCGAGGGCAAGGAGCTCGGAGCCTTGCGCCAAGCCTGGACCGAGGCCTATCTGAAGACGCCCCACGGATCGCCGGCCGAGCTTCCCCGGGATTGATCGGACGCCGGCGGTTTCGATCCTCCGGCAGGCTGCGCCGCCGCCTGAACCGCGGTAGAGAAGCTTGACGCGCGCCACTTAGCATTTGCCCGAAAAATCAGGCTGTCTCATAGTCGTGGTCCTGGTTGCAACGCCCGCAGGAGGCCCCCCGTATGGAGTTCTGTCCGCAGCTCTCGGCCTACTATCCGGACAAGAGCTACGGCGGCGACCGGCTCTATCGGGACATGCTGGAACAGGCCGTGCTCTCGGACCGGCTGGGCTACGAGTGCCTCTCGATCACCGAGCACCACCTGATCAACATCCTGATGATGCCGGCGCCCCTGACCTTCGCGGTCAAGATCGCGGCCGTGACCGAGAAGATAAAGATCATGACCGCCGTCGTGGTCCTGCCGGTGCGCGACATGCGGGTCCTGGCCGGCGAGATCGTGGTCGCCGACATCTTCACCGAGGGCCGCCTGCTGGTCGGCGTCGGGCGCGGCGCCTTCGCCTTCGAGATGGACCGCCTGGGCTGCCCGCTGGAGATCAGCCGGGAGAAGTTCGACGAGTCGCTCGACGTGCTGACCGCCCTCTTGAGCCGCGAGGACGTCGCCTGGAACGGCAAGTACTACCGGTTTGACGCGCTGACCGTCATGCCGCGGCCGGTCACCCCCGGCGGCCCGCCGATCATGATGGCCGTCGTCACGCCCGAGGCGATCTACCACTGCGCCCGGCGCGGCTTCGACATCCAGACCACGCCGCTGGCGGGCGGCCACCAGCTCATGCTGGACCAGGTCGAGGCCTTCCGGCGCGGCCGGGCCGAGGCGGGCGCCGAGGCGCGGAACCGGACCCTCTCGCTCTCGCGCGTCGCCTTCCTGGCCAGGGACGAGGCCGACCGGCGGGAGAAGCTCCGCCAGGCCCACGACTACTACAGCCGCTTCGACAACCTCCGCTCGGGCCCCGGCCTGGTCGAGGGCGGCATGATCGCCCCCCTGCCGCGCAAGCAGACGATCGAGGAGCTGGACCAGAGCCTCTTGATCTGCACCGCGAGCGAGATGGTCGACAAGCTCGGCCCCTACGCCGAGGGCGGCATCGACCGCATGATCCTCAACGTCAACTTCGGCGCCAGCCAGGCCGACACCCTCGACTGCCTGGAGCGCTTCGCCGCCGAGGTCATGCCCCACTTCGCGAAGCCCGCGGGCCGGGTGGCCGCGGCGGAGTAGCGCGGTGCCCGCGGCTTCGAGAAACCAACCGGCCCTCACCCTCCCAACGCCTTCGGCGTCGGGCTCCCTCTCCCAAGGGAGAGGGAAAACCAACCCTCTCCCCTGGGAGAGGGTGGCGAAGCGCAGCGGAGCGGGTGAGGGCCGGTTGGTTTCTTGCCGCCGTGCAGCGAGAACGCGACGCCAATGACTGCCGTCGACTGCGCCTATTCCGTGGAGGGAGAGGGCCCGGCGCTCTTCATGGTCCACGGCATCGGCTCCCGGCGCGGCGCCTGGCGGCCGCTCGCCGGGATCCTCGGCCGCCACTTCACCTGCATCGGCTACGACCTGCGCGGCCACGGCGACTCGCCGGCGCCCGCGCCGCCCTACACGCTGGACGACCTGGTCGCGGACCTGGAGGCCCTGCGGGAAAGGCTGGGCGTCGAGCGGGCCCACGTCATCGGCCACTCCCTGGGCGGCATGATCGGGCCGGCCTACGCCCGGGCCCACCCCGAACGGGTGCTCTCCCTGGGCCTGCTCTCGACGGCGGCGGGACGGACGGACGAGGACCGGGCCAAGGTGCGGGCCGTGATCGCGGCCATGGAGGAGAAGGGCATCCGCCAGGTGCTCGACACCCTGGTCGAGCGCTGGTTCACCGACGCCTTCCTGGAGGCCCGGCCCGACGCCGTCCGCGCCCGCCTCGAGCAGGTGGTGGAGACTCCGGCCGAGGTGTTCCTCAGCGTCTTCCGCATCTACGCCGAGACCGAGATGGCGCCCTGGCTGCATGAGGTCGCGGCGCCCGCGCTGGTCCTGACCGGCGAGCTGGACGGCGGCTGCAACCCCCGGCTCAACCGCTTCATCGCCGGCGAGCTGCCCAACGCCGAGCTCGCGATCCTGCCCGGCCTCAAGCACTCGATCCTGATCGAGGCCCCCGAGCTGGTGGCCGCCGCGGTCCTGGAATTCCTGCAGCGGCAGCCGTCATAACTTCAGATTGGACCGGACCGATCGCCGGCGTCTTGAAGGGCGAGACTCTGCCTGTCGCCGAGGTTCGGATTTTTCACCACAGAGACACAGAGACCACAGAGGAAAACCAAGGTTCTTTCAGCGCGCTGCGCGCGCAACCAACCTCTTTGGTTCTCTGTGGTCTCTGTGTCTCTGTGGTGAACCCTTTTGGTTTCGAGCCCCGACGTGGCCTCAAACGATCTCCACCGAGATCTCCGCCACGCCCTCGACGCCGCCGGTCACCTTGTCGCCGCGGGTAAGCGGGCCGACGCCCGAGGGGGTCCCGGTGAAGATCAGGTCGCCGGGCATCAGCCGGAAGTATCCGGAGAGCTTGGCGGTCAGCTCCATCACCGACCAGATCAGCTCGGAGAGGTCGCCGCTCTGCCGCTCCTCGCCGTTGACCGACAGCCAGATCCGGCCCTTGGCCGGGTGGCCGATCTCCGCCGCGGTCCGGACCCGCGAGCAGGGTGCGCCGCCGTCGCAGGCCTTGCCCGTGTCCCAGGGTCGGCGCTGGGCCTTGGCCTCGGCCTGGAGGTCGCGCCGCGTCAGGTCGATCCCGACCGCGTAGCCGTAGATGTGGTCCGGCACCGCCGCGAGCGGGATGTCCGCGCCCTCGCGGCCGATCGCCACGACCAGCTCGATCTCGTGGTGCAGGTCGCTGGTCATGGGCGGATAGGGGATCTTGGCGCCGTCGAGGACAACGCAGTCGCGCGGCTTGATGAAGAAGAAGGGCTCCTCGCGGTCCGGATCGTTGCCCATCTCCCGCGAGTGGGCCGCGTAGTTGCGGCCGACGCAGTAGACCCGGCGCACGGGAAACAGCCGGTCGTCCCCCTCGACCGGAAGCCGGGGCGTCGCCGGCGGCGCGATCACGAAATGCATGGCTGGTCTCTACTCTCCCCACGGCCCCATTCATGACGGACGGCTGCATTGTTCTTGCGGGCCTTCCGGGTATCATGCCACGGCCCGGTATCATGACAAGGCCGGTCCGGTTTCAGGCGAAGGAGCCGTCCATGCAGCGCACCCCTTTCTCGGCTCTGTCGATCGCACTTGCCGTCGCGGCCTGGCTGCTCGGGGCCGGCCTCGCGCCGGCCGCGGCCCAGGAAGTGACCCTGAAGGTCCACCACTTCCTGCCGCCGCCCTCGGTCGCCCACGCCAAGTTCATCGAGCCCTGGGCGCGCAAGGTCGAGGCCGAGTCGGGCGGCCGCATCGCCGTGCGCGTCTTTCCGGCGATGCAGCTGGGCGGCAAGCCGCCCCAGCTGTTCGACCAGGCGCGCGAGGGCGTGGCCGACGTGGTCTGGACCCTGACCGGCTATACCGCCGGGCGCTTCCCCACGATCGAGGTCTTCGAGCTGCCCTTCGTCGCAGGCAGCGCCGAGGCGACCAGCCAGGCGGTCCAGGCCTTCTACGAGGCCCACGCGCGCGAGGAGTTCGCCGAGGTCCACCCGCTGCTGTTCCACGTTCACGCGCCCGGCAGCCTGCACATGCGCGGCACGCCGGTCCGGCGCCTGGAGGACCTGAAGAACGCCAAGGTCCGGGCGCCGACGCGGGTCATCAACGAGGCCCTGGCGGCGATGGGCGCCACGCCGATCGGTATGCCGGTCCCGGCCGTGCCCGAGGCCCTTTCCAAGGGCGTGATCGACGGCGCCGCCCTGCCCTACGAGGTCACGCTGCCGCTCAGGGTGCACGAGCTGACCGATTCCCACACCGAGATCGCCGGCGACCGCGGCCTCTATACCGCCGTCTTCCTCTTCGCCATGAACAAGGCGACCTACGAGGCCCTGCCGGCCGACCTCAAGGCCGTGATCGACGCCAACGCCGGCGCGGCCCTGGCCCGGCGGGTCGGCGCGGTCTGGGACGCCGCCGAGGCGCCCGGCCGGGACAAGGCGGCCGCCCTGGGCGACAGCTTCCACCGGATCGAGGGCGCCGAGCTGGACCGCTGGAAGCAGGCGACCCAGCCGGTGATCGACGGCTGGGTCAAGCGCATGGACGAGCGCGGCCGGGACGGCGCCGCCCTGCTCGACGCCGCCCGGGCCCTGGTCGCCAAGCATGACGGGTCCTGACGCCGGCGCCTGCCCCGGCGCCCGGCGGTCATGAGCGCGGCCGAGACCCCAGACCGCAGTCCTCCCGGCGGCCCTCCAGGCGGCTCTCCCGGTACCCTGCTTCGCCGGCTCAGCGCCGGCCTCGCGCTGGCCGGCGGCGCGCTGCTCTGCGGTCTCGCCGTCCTGACCTGCCTGTCGATCGCCGGACGGGTGCTGCTGAGTGCGCCCCTGCCCGGCGACTTCGAGCTGATCGAGGCCGGCACCGCGGTCGCCGTCTTCGCCTTCCTGCCCTGGTGCCAGGTCACCCGCGGCAACGTCGCGGTCGACCTCCTGGTGCGACGCGCGCCGCCGCGGGCCCGCGCCGCCCTGTCGCTGGCGGCCAACGCCGCCTTCACGGCCGTCGCGGCGCTGCTCACCTGGCAGGCGGCCCTCGGCGGGCTGGACCTCCACCGCTACCGGGAGAGCACCATGGTGCTCGGCCTGCCCCTCTGGTGGGGCTTCGTGCCGGCGACCTTCTGCCTGGCGGTCCTGACCCTGGTCTGCCTGGCCACGGCGCTCGACGACCTGCGGGCGCTCAAGCGCGGCGCCGGGCCGCGGGCGGCCGGGTGACGTGGGCATCGCGCTCGCCAGCTTCCCGGTCTTCCTCGCGCTGCTCGCGCTGCGCGTCCCGGTCGCGCTGGCGATGCTGCTGGTCGGCGGCGCCGGCTATGTGCTGCTGAGCGGCTGGGCGCCGCTGATCGCCAGCTTGAAGACCGGCCCCTACTTCCAGTTCTCCAGCTACTCGCTGACGGTGATCCCCTTCTTCCTGCTGATGGGGCAGTTCGCCGCCAAGGCCGGCATGAGCCGGGCGCTGTTCGACGCCGCCAAGGCCTGGCTCGGCCACCGGCGCGGCGGCCTCGCCATGGCGGCGATCGGCAGCTGCGCCGGGTTCGGCGCGATCTGCGGCTCCTCGCTGGCCACGGCGGCGACCATGGGGCAGGCCGCCCTGCCGGAACTGCGGCGCCACGGCTATAGCGGCGCGCTCGCGACCGGCGCGCTCGCCGCCGGCGGCACCCTGGGCATCCTGATCCCGCCGTCGCTGGTCCTGGTCGTCTACGCCATCCTGACCGAGCAGAACATCGGCGCGCTCTTCTTGGCCGCGCTCGGCCCGGCGCTCCTGGCGGTGCTGGGCTACATCGCCGCGGTCTGGGTCTTCGTGCGGCTCGACCCGGCGGCGGGCCCGGCCGCGGAGCGGGCGCCCGCGTCGGAGCGCCGCCGCGGCCTCGCGGCGGTCGCGCCGGTGGCGGCAATCTTCGCCCTGGTGATCGGCGGCATCTATCTGGGCTGGTTCACCCCGACCGAGGGGGCGGCGGTCGGGGCCTGCGCCACGGGGCTGCTGGCGCTGCTGTCGGGCGGCCTGAGCGGCCCGGCCCTGGCCGACTGCCTGCTGGAGACCGGCCGCACCACCGCGATGATCTTCCTGATCCTGCTCGGCGCCGAGCTCTACAACGCCTTCCTGGCGCTCAGCGGCCTGCCGGCGGAGGCGGCCCGCACGGTCGCCGAGAGCGGGCTACCGCCGATCCTCGTGCTGGCGTCGATCCTGCTGATCTACCTCCTGCTCGGCTGCGTCATGGACAGCCTCTCCATGATCCTGCTGACCGTGCCGATCTTCTTTCCCGTCGTCATGGCGCTGGACTTCGGGCTGGGCCCCGACCAGACCGCGATCTGGTTCGGCATCCTGGCGCTGGTCGCGGTCGAGGTCGGCCTGATCACCCCGCCCGTCGGCCTCAACGTCTTCGTGATTCATGGCCAGGCGCCCCACGTCCCGCTGCCGCAGGTCTTCAAGGGCGTCCTGCCGTTCCTCGCGGCCGATATCTGCCGCATCCTCCTGCTGCTCGCCTTCCCGGGCATCGCCCTCTGGGTGCTGTGAAGTCGAGCGGCGCCGCGGCAAGAGGAATCGCGGCCAAGGAGACGCCAGATCTTCGCCGAGACCAAACCAAGCGAAGTGAAATCACATATCGTCTTGGTTAAGTATTTGTGAGCTTTCTTTTCATTTTTAGAAATAATAAGGTTTTATACAAAGGTTAAGCCCCTTGTTTTATTGATTAATTCTATGATTTTAACAATCCGATATTTGACACAGCCGTGAAATGTTCGTAAAATGTGAAAACTGATCGAACATCAACCCGGGCCGCCGGGACATCGCTGAAACCGAAACCAACAATAGGCAGATGACCGACACCCGCCCCCAGACCGACGAAGCGACGACGCCGCCGGAGATACCGGGCCGGCGGATCCTGCGCTTCTCGCACCTGGTGGCCACCGCGGCGGTCGCCGTGACGGTCCTGCACAGCAACGCGCTGGGCAACCACGACTATCGGACCCCGCCCGACAGCGCTCTGGCCGGCCTCGATGCCCTGCGCTTCGAGGCGCCCGCGCCCGGCGAGGGGCTCGCCACCTACCCGTCCGCCGACGGCGGCACGCGCTGGATCGCCAGCCGGCCGAGCCACGTGCCCCAGCCCAA
>JASJEC010000092.1 GCA_030064845.1 Kiloniellales bacterium | reverse complement strand
CGCCGAACTCGTGGTCGATCGCGACCAGCTGCACGCTCGCTACCACGAGGGTCGCGCTGACCGCCACGGCGAGTCCGCCGGTGAACCGGCGGGCCCGCATGCGCCAAGGCTCGGGAAGGAACTCCGAGGTCGCCATTGCCAGAAGCCGGTCGCTGCGGGCGGCCAGGGCGGCGCCGAGGAAGGTGATCCAGAGGGTCAGATGCTGGACCATCGTAATCGAGCCCGGGACACCGCCGCCGAGGAGCTCGCGGGACGCCAGCTCCACCACCGGCAGGGCCGCGATCAAGGCGAACACGGCGATGGCGAGCGCGTTCTCGCATCGATCGAAGAGCCGTGTGCCCTCCGGCCAGTAGATGCGGGGATCGCTGTTCCCGTTCAGTGTCGAATACATCTGCCGATAATGTCCGCTACGTGAATCAGCCGCGCTTGCGAGTTTCGGTCGCCCGCTGGGAAAGGTGTTTGATCCTGAACAGGGAATCCCCCGTGTTCGAGGCCAAATGCCACGTTTTCGGTGTAGCGGCTTCCCGGTGCCGACCTGGGCGACGTCCGAGGGTCGCAATCGAGACACGGGAGCGGACCGCGTGAGCCTGGGATCACACCGTCAAACCGATGCGGCGCCCAGGTGCGTGCGACAATATGAGCCCGGACTCGCCTCGGCCCTCTGATGGCGATCGGTTTAGGGCTGGCTCGCCTTGCCGGACGAGAAAGAGTCCGGGTTGTCGTTCTTGTATTCCTCGGCCAGCCGCAGCACCTCGTCGAACAGCGCAGGCAGCCCGATGCTCTCGCGCAGAGCCGGATAGGCCGTCCGCGCCTCGCGGCGCCATTGGGCCTCGGTGGCGGCGTCCAGGGTGATCACTTTCAGGCCCCGCGCTTTCATCTCGGTGACCGCCTGCTCGGCGCTGCGGCGGAACTCGAGCCGCGTGTCCCGCGCGACCTTGCGGATCGACTCCAAGAGGGCGTTGTGGTAGCGCTCGGGGATGCGCCGCCAGGCCCGCAGGCTGATCACCGTGGCCGCGTTGAGCGGCGCCCAGCCCAGATCGGTCATATAGCCCGTGGCCTGATAGGAGCGGTCGAGCAGGGCGAAGAGCGGCGGCACGTCGATCGCCTCGATCAGACCGGTCTGCAGCGCCGTCAGCATGTCGGTCGCGGCGAGCGGCACGACATTGAACCCGAACTGTGCGTAGAGCTTCTCCGCCTCCGGCCAGCCGGCCGAGGTCCAGAGCCGCAGCGCTTTGAGGTCGTCGGGGGTGCGGACCGGCGACTTGGTGAAGAAGTAGACCCACCCGCTGTCGGACCAGTTGAGCACCTTGAAGCGCCGCTGCTCCAGTCGCTTTTCCAGCTCGGGCACGATGTTTGCGCGCACGTAGTCGAACTGGTCGTAGGTCTCGAACAGCAGGGGTATGTTGAGCACGTCGAAGCTGGGTTCGAGGCGCGGCAGGCCGGCGCCGGTGATCGCCACGGCGTCGAGGCCGCGGCGCTGCAGCTTGCGCACCATTTCGACTTCGTCGCCGAGCACACCGCCCGGATAGATCCGCAGCTCGACCTCGCCGTTGCTGATGCGGCGCCAGTCCTGGCGCACCTCGAGCAGCGCGTCGTGCCAAACCGAGCCCTCCGGCGCCATGGTACCCAGCTTTACCGTGACCGGAGCGGCCAGGGTGGGCGCGGCCAGGGTGGGTGCCAACCCGATCAGCGTCATGAAAACCGCCAGAATCAGTCTGCCCGGCATCGGCGCTCCTTCTCCTTACTCCAAGAACAGTTCGTCGGCGCGCGAAAGCAGCCACGCCGCCCGGCGCTGGGCGACCACGGTCAGCAGACGCCGGTCAGGGTCCGCGTCGGGATCGATCGCCAGGGCCCGGTCCATGAGCCCGTCGAACCGCGCGCGGTCCTGGGCCGGCACGGCCGTGGCCATGGCGTAGGCGACGAAAAGGCTCGCGCGCCGCCCGCCGGAAAGCGCCAGCGCCCGCTGGTAGTGCCGCTCGATCGCGGCCTCATCCCGGCGGCCCGGCGCGGCGGCGGCCCAGACCAGGGCGAATTCGTGCAGCGCGCCTTCGTCGAAGTCTTCGTCCAGGGCCAGCGCGCGGCGCAGCAACGCCTCGACCTCGGGCAGACGCGCCAGCATGGCGGTGTCGTTCTTGGAGACCGAGATGGCCAGGCCCAATGCGCTGGCCGACCAGTAGAGGAAGTCGACGTTCTGGGCCGCCTCCCCGTCGACTTCGGCGACCGCCGCGTCGGGCTGGCGCTCCAGCGCCTCGCCGAAGCCGGGGGTCCCGGTCTCGAGCCCGCGCAGGGCGAAACCTAAGGCACGGAGGTAGAGCCGGCCTGCACGTGCGCGCAGGACCTTGGCCCTCGCGAGATCCTCGTCCGCCGCCTGCTCGGCGGGGAAATGCACGTAGGCGTAGGCGTAGAGCACGTAGCCTCGGGCAGCCGTGAGCAGGAGGTTGCGGTTCTTCGGGGACTCGGCGAGCAGGCTCTCGGTGAGCTTGAGGCTGAAGGGCAGGGCCCCGCCGATCAGCTCTATGTCGTCGTCCTCGGTGAAGACCGACTTGTCCGAGGCCAGCATGTCGCCGATCGTGTCGACGGCGAACCCGCGGATCGAGCATCCGCCGGTCAGCGCCAGCACCATCGGGAGAACCGCCATCAATAAAATTCGGCCACGCACCGCGCCCCCGTCGCACCATGGTCAAGGCGAAGTCGCGATGGACTGGGCCCCTATCCGCAAGCTTCAATCCCTGAAGCCTAACCGAAACGGCGGCATCATCAAGCGCGCGCCGTTGGGGACCCGGTAGGGCTCGGGCCGTCCTGAGCTGTCAGGCGACCTGAACGAGCCGTGCTTTCTGGCACAGCGGATAGCTGTCTAGGAAGGGCTGGATCGCGGCGAGCATCGTGCCGTAGGAGGGACCGTAGAGGTAGAACGCGGTCTCCTGCGGGCCCTCCCAGTAGCTCTGGATCCTGCCGTTGGCGCCAAGCAGCTTCTCGAATTCCTGGAACACGAGATTGATGTCGCACTCGGCATAGACCTCATCGGGCAGGTCCGTGCCGTTGAAATAGACGGCCAGACCCTCGTTCCGGCCGAAGGCGACTTCGTTGTCGGTCTCCCGGTCTAACAGCAGGGCGGAGCCCTTGGGCGCGCCCAGGTCTTCGAGCCAGCGGCGGAGTTGATCCAGGCTTTCCTCGGTCACCTGGATCAGGCGGATCTCGAGGTCGCAGAATTGGATCTCGCCGCTCTCCCCCTGCATTGTGCCGCCGCCGGTGACCTCGCCGAGCGAGCGGTCTTTCAGCAGCCCGTCGAGGGCGTCCTCATAGATCTCGCCGCGGTCCAGCGGCCTAAGCCGGGCGTTCAGGCGGGCGGTGACGTAGGCTTCGGCCCCGTCGCTTTGCCGATCGTTCAAGTCCAGGCGCTCCCCGATGGTGAATCCTGCTCGGTCGGGCGCCATTCTCCCCACCAGATGTTCCCATTCCGTCAACGCCTGCTGCGCGCAGCTAGAGCTTCTCAAGGCGCGGCGGCCGGCCCGGCCCGGAGCTTGTCGAGGATGCGGTCCAGCGTGCGCCGCTCGCCGGGCTGCAGCATCGCGGTCAACTCCTGCTCCAGCGCCAGCGCGAGCGGCACGATGGCCTCGTAGGTCCGGCGGCCCTTGGCGGTAAAGGACAGAGTGATCAGGCGCCGGTCGGTCTCGTCCGGGCGGCGCGCCAGCAGTCCGGCGGCGACCAGGCGGGTGACCGCGCGGCTGACCTTGGCCTTGTCCATCTCGGTCCGCCGGCAGACCTCGTTCGACGACAAGGGGGCGAAACCGCCGACCACGGCCATGACCCGCCATTCCGGGATCGAGAGGCCGTGGGCCGCGTAGCGCACGGCGAGCGCCCGGCTGACCCGGTTGGCCGCGACCGAGAGGCGGTAGGGCAGGAAGTCGTCCAGCACGAAGGCGCCGTGCGGCGCCGCCGTCTCGCCGGTTCCGCCATTCTCTCGCCCGCTCGGCACTTCGGCGCCGCTCCACCTTGACATCGTTTCGTTTGAAACAATACTAAACAGACGAGCTTCTGACAATCCCCGCGAAGGGAGCGACACCATGCGCAAGCCGATCGCCTTTCCCCGTGTCGAGGGCCAGGCCTCGCGCCAGGCCCATACCGGCCTGCCGCCGGGCACCTACGAGCGGGAGCTGGGCAAAGAAGGCTTCTTCGGCCCGGCGACCCACATGTACCACCGCCATCCGCCGACCGGCTGGAGCGCCTGGGAAGGCCCGCTCCGGCCGCGCGCCCTCGATCTCGTCAAGCTGAACCGCGCCGAGGACTCGCCCTGGGACGCGCCGGTCGTGCTCTCCAACGCCAGCGTCTCGCTGCGCTTCTGGCGCGCGCCCGAGACCATGGACCACCTGGCGCGCAACGCCGACGGCGACCAGCTTATCTTCGTGCACCAGGGCGCGGGCGACCTGTTCTGCGACTACGGCCGGCTGGGCTTCGAGGCCGGCGACTACATCGTCCTGCCGCGCTCGACCATGTGGCGCCTGGAATGCCGCGAGCCGGTCTCCGCGCTCCTGATCGAGGCGACCAACGGCGGCTACCAGCTGCCCGACAAGGGCCTGGTCGGGCCCCACGCGATCTTCGATCCGGCCATGCTCGAGGTACCGGCGATCGACGAGGCCTTCCTGGCCCAGCAGTCGGAGGAGAGCTGGCGGGTCCGCATCAAGCGGCGCGGCGCGGTCTCAACGGTGACCTATCCCTTCAACCCGCTGGACGCGGTCGGCTGGAAGGGGGACCTGGCGCCGGTCCGGCTCAACGTGGCTGACATCCGGCCCCTGATGAGCCACCGCTATCACCTGCCGCCCTCGGCCCACACCACCTTCGTCGGCAACCGCTTCGTCGTCTGCACCTTCGTGCCGCGGCCTTTCGAGAGCGACCCCGACGCGCTCAAGGTGCCCTTCTTCCATAACAACGACGACTACGACGAGGTGATCTTCTACCACGCCGGCGACTTCTTCAGCCGCGACAACATCCATCCGGGCATGATGACCTACCACCCCTGCGGCTTCACCCACGGCCCCCACCCCAAGGCGCTGACCAAGATGTTCGAGCAGTCCAAGCCGGCGACCGACGAGTACGCCGTGATGATCGACACCCGCGACGCGCTCGAGGTTGGCGAGCTGCCCGCCGGCGTGGAGTGGGACGGCTACGTCGATTCCTGGAAGGCGGCGGCGGAGTAGGCGCCCCGTGAAGCTAGCGACCCTGAAGGAAGGCGGCCGCGACGGAACGCTGGTTGTAGTGAACCGCAGTTTGAATTGGGCGTTGGGAACGAGTTTTCCCACCTTGCAAGCGGCCCTCGATGATTGGGATCAGACCGAGTGGTTTCTCAAATTTTATGCCCAGATGCTGGATACAGTCGTCGATTCAAGTGAGGTCAAACTTCGCGCAGATCATGCTGAGCTAGAGGCGAACCCGGGACTTGCGGAAGAAAGGATGCGTGAAGATCTGGGCGACGAAGCGGAGGAATACCTGTCCGAGATCGATGACGTCAGAAAGAGGTTCCCATTCCCCTTCGACCCCGCCGCCTGCGCTTCGCCCCTGCCGCGGGCCTACCAGTGGGCCGACGGCTCGGCCTACGTCAACCACGTGGAGCTGGTCAGGAAGGCCCGGGGCGCCGAGATGCCCGAGAGCTTCTGGACCGACCCGCTGATGTACCAGGGCGCCTCCGACTCCTTCCTCGGGCCGCGCGACCCCATCGTCATGGCCGACGAGGCCTGGGGTATCGACTTCGAGGCCGAGGTCGCGGTGGTCACCGGCGACGTGCCCATGGGCGTCTCGGCAGACGACTCGGGCCAGTACATCCGCCTGATTATGCTGGTCAACGACGTCAGCCTGCGCAACCTGATCCCGGGCGAGCTGGCCAAGGGTTTCGGCTTCTTCCAGGCCAAGCCGTCCAGCGCCTTCTCGCCGGTCGCCGTCACGCCCGACGAGCTTGGCGAGGCCTGGGACGGCGGTAAGCTCCACCTGCCCCTGGTCTCGACCCTGAACGGCGAGGTCTTCGGCCGGCCCGACGCCGGCGTCGACATGACCTTCGACTTCCCGACCCTGATCGCCCACGCCGCGAAGACCCGGCCGCTGGCCGCCGGCACCATCGTCGGCTCCGGCACGGTCTCCAACAAGGACCGCTCGGCGGGCTCGTCCTGCATCGCCGAGCGGCGCATGATCGAGACCATCGAAAAGGGCGCGCCCGAGACCCCCTTCCTCAGGTTCGGCGACCGGGTGCGCATCGAAATGTTCGATCAGGAGGGCGCCAGCCTCTTCGGCGCGATCGAGCAGGAGGTGCGGCGCAGCGAAGGCTCCGGCTAGACCGTTCTGGAAATCGAAAGGGCCGGGTCCTTCGAACCCGGCCCGAGTGTCTGGTCGATCGACGTTTGGCTTGGCTGGTCTTATCGGCCCCAGAGGTTATGCCGCCACGCGCAGGCGCGGCGCCGGCCGATGGGTCCGGGGCTCGGGCCGCTTCGCCTGCTCCCATTGACGCTCTGTCTCCAGAGGGCTGGCGGCGGCGGTGACGCGGGCCTCGACCACGGCGGCGATCTGGTGCCGCTCGATGCCGATGTCCCGCAGGACGTGGTCGCTCAAGAGCCGCAGCTCGCGGCGCGCCTTGCGGCGCCGGTAGGCCAGGGTCGCTCTTGCGGCCAGCCTGGTCAGTAGGGCGATGATCATGATCCTCTCTCCTTGTGGTCGGGGCGGGAGCGCCCGATTTCCGTGGCTTCAACTTAGTTGCCCGCTCCTGACAGCAAGCTGTCAGGATGGGGCTGCTAGGCTGCACGTTCCTGACAAGGGTTGTCAGGAGCCCCCCGCTTCCGGGGGCGGCAGCCGGCCCGGACCGACCCGCAAGGCGTAGAACGAGGCAAAGCATGCGCAGGGCCGATCGGCTGTTCGAGATCATTCAGCTGATGCGCCGGATGAAGCTGGCCAGGGCCAGCGATCTGGCGGGGAAGCTCGAGGTGTCGGAGCGCACGGTCTACCGCGATATCCGCGACCTCATGGCCGGCGGCGTCCCGATCGAGGGCGAGGCCGGCGTCGGCTACATCCTGAGGGAGGGTTACGACCTACCGCCGCTGATGTTCAACGAGCAGGAAATCGAAGCGCTGGTCCTGGGCGCGCGGATCGTCGAATCCTGGGCCGACCCGAAGCTCGCCGAGGCGGCGCGCGACGTGATCGCGAAGGTCGAGACGGTCATTCCCGAACGCCTGCGCCGCCACATGGAGGAGACGGCGCTGCTCGCGCCGGCCAACCACTACATGGAGCCGATCGCGCTCGACCTGGGCGACCTGCGCCGGGCGATCCGCGAGCGCTACAAGGTGCGCTTCGCCTACCGCAACGCCGAGGGCGCGGCGACGGAGCGCGACGTGCGGCCCCTGGCGCTCGCCTTCTTCGGCCCGATCTGGCTCTTGAACGCCTGGTGCGAGCTGCGCCGGGACTTCCGCTCGTTCCGCCTCGACCGCATGGAGGGCTTCCAGGTCCTGGGCGAGGCCTTCCGTCCCGAGCCGGGCCGCACGCTGCAGGATTTCCTCAAGCGGGACGGTGAGTAGGGACCGCGCTTGCGCCGACCGGCGAATCCCGCCCAAGATCGGCCCGAGATTGCAGATAGCGAGCTGGTGCCTTGTCTCTCCCGGTCATTCGCAACGCCGAGGCGCGCCGCCTGATCCTCGCGCGCCAGGGCCTGGCCGACCCGCCGAACCGCAAGCTGACCAAGGACGGGCTGCTCGACCTGATTGCGCGGCTCGGCTACGTCCAGGTCGATTCGATCCAGACGCTGGAACGGGCGCACCACCAGATCCTTTTCTCGCGCAACCAGACCTACCGGCACAGGCTGCTGGCCCGGCTCCTGGAGCGGGAAGCCGCGCTGTTCGAGAACTGGACCCACGACGCGGCGATCATCCCGAGCGACTTCTACCCCTATTGGCGGCGCCGCTTCGAGCGCGAGCGGACGCGCCTGCTGGAGCGCTGGCGCCAGTGGCGCCGCGAGGGCTTCGAGGAGGCCATGGACGGGGTCCTGGCCCAGGTCCGCGACCGGGGCCCGACCAGGGCCCGGGACCTCGGCCCATCGAATGACTCGGGGGGTGACCCGGGGGGCGCCCCGGGGGAGGGCAAGACCAAGGGCGGCACCGGCTGGTGGGACTGGCACCCGGAGAAGACCGCGCTGGAGTTCCTCTGGCGCACCGGCGAGCTCGCCGTCGCCCGCCGCGAGGGCTTCCAGAAGGTCTACGACCTCGCCGAGCGGGTGATTCCCGCCTGTCACAGGGATGAGGCGCCGTCGCACGAGGCCTCGATCGACTGGGCCTGCCGCGGCGCGCTCGAGCGCCTCGGCTTCGCGACCCACGGCGAGCTCGCCGCCTTCTGGGACGCGGTCACGCCGGCCGAGGCGGCGCGCTGGTGCCGCGGACGGCCGGATAGCGAGCTGGTCGAGGCCGAGGTCGAGGCGGTTGCGGGGGGCAAGCCGCGCAAGGTCTACACGACGCGCGAAGTCCTCGCCGGGCTCGGCGATCTGCCGGAGCCGCCCAAGCGCCTGCGCGCGCTCAGCCCCTTCGATCCCGTGCTGCGCGACCGGGCGCGGGCCGAGCGGATCTTTGGCCTGGACTACCGGATCGAGGTCTTTGTGCCCGAGGCCAGGCGGCGCTACGGCTACTACGTCTTTCCCCTGCTCGAGGGCGCCCGCTTCGTCGGCCGGATCGACATGAAGCACGACCGCGCGACCGGCCGCCTCGCCGTCAAGGGGCTCTGGCCGGAACCCCGCTGCCGCTGGGGCCGGGGCCGCCGGGACGCGCTGGAGGCCGAGCTGGAGCGCCTGCGCCGCTTCACCGGCGCCGAGCGCGTGGCCTTCGAGGACGGCTACCTCCGGAGCGACTGACCCCCATTTTTTCCGCGCGATCACATCTGCTTGTTCTGCGGCCGCTTTTGTTGACCGCTTAAGCGGCCGACCCATATCGAGGCGGTCGGGTGCGGGGGCTGTCTGGCAGATCTCCGCGCTCTTCCCACGACCTGACTAGCCCGGAGGAGGCCGCCCATGAAAACGCTAACACCCCTGATGCCGCGCCAAGCCGTTCCCGCCCTTGAGGTGCCTCTGGTCGGCGGCGGTACCTGGCACCTCGCCGACCAGAAGCCCGAGAACTTCACCCTGGTCGTGTTCTACCGGGGCCTTCACTGCCCGATCTGCGCCCGCTACCTCGGCGAGCTCGAACGGACCCTTGGCGAGTACGAGAAGCGCGGCGTCTCGGTAGTGGCGGTCTCCAGCGACAGCGAGGAGCGCGCGGCCCGGGCCAAGGAAGAGTGGAAGCTGCCGAACCTGGCACTGGGCTACGGCCTCGACCTGGATGCGGCGCGCGCCTGGGGGCTCTACGTCTCGGCGGGCATCGGCAAGACTTCGGCGGGAATCGAGGAGCCGGCGCTATTCAGCGAGCCCGGCCTCTACCTGATCCGGCCCGACGGCACGCTCTACTTCGGAACTGTCCAGACCATGCCCTTCGCCCGCCCGAGCTTCCGCGAGATCCTCGGCGCGCTCGACTTCGTCATCGAGAGGGGCTACCCGGCGCGCGGCGAGGTCGTCGACCACAGCAGCCCGCAGGCCGCCTAGAGTGGAATCTGTTTAGACCAGATTCATCGGGTTTGATGGATCGCCTCCGGCGATTCAGTCAAACCCGGATCTGTTCTCGAGGCCTTCAGCCGGAGCCGTCTTGCGCCGACGTGGCCTCCCAGCGGGCACGCATAACCCTGGCAAGGTGGCGGCCCTCAAGGCCAAGCGGAGTCGTCCATATCGTCACCTGTTCGAGCGGCTTGCCTTTAGCGTCCAGTACCGCGTCTTCGGTGGGAGATTTCAGCCTGACGAAGACGTGGGTCCCCTGGTTCGAGAGTTCGTTCTCGAGGCTGTCGGCCACGATGCTCTCAACTGCATACCATGGAATCCGTCCGCGATGCTGACGGCTGTCCGAGAAGCCGTGATCGTCGATTTGCAGGATGGGCGCGCCGACCTTGAATTGCTTCTGTCTCACGGTCCACTTCCAGAGGACGTAACCGAGGAAAGCAAGCACCGGCGGCATCACGATTCCCGTGAATACGAGCTCAACCTTCACTGCCTTGCTGCTCTCGGGCAGTCCGGGGAACAAGAAAGCCATCCCCACGGTAATCCCGGCGAGTGCGAGGAAGCCGATCCACAGGAAGTTCACCCGCCGAGCGGCACGGTGTGCGCCTTCGGCGGTGATCCGGTACACAAGGGTTGCGCTCCGCTCATGCTCGGTCACATCGTCGGGCTCGCCCAAACCCGTCCAAGCGGTCGAATCCTTCGCCGCTCGAGCCGGGGCTGGAGGCGCTTGCATGTCGTCAGTCATAGAGGCCTCGCCGGACGCAGCCCTACGAATCCTGCCGCCGCTCCTCGCAGCTGATCCTGACCAGCAGGGGATAGACCATCCCGAAATAGATCGGGTTGGCCTCGTCTTCGGTGGGGATCGGCCGGCAGCCGGCGAAGTCCTGGTCCGAGACCTTGACCGCGCCGCGGCCGTTGAGCTGGACGTCGACGTAGTAGGTCTGATCGTACAGCGCGAAGCCGAACGCGACCTGGCGCGGGTCCACCGTCTTGGGCAGGGGCACGCGGAAGCTGTAGATCAGCACGCCGTCTTCGACCCGCACGACGAGCTCCTCGACCTCGGCCACGGGCAGGCGCCGCTCGTTCAGGGCGAGGACCGTGAAGTAGTTGACCTCCTTGAGGGACTCCGTGCTCATTCGGCTGATGGTCTGGAGCTCCTCGGGGTCGAGCGCGCCGTTGCCGTTGATGTCGAAGTCCTGGATCACCAATGCGCTGTACATCTCGTCGAAGGCCCACTCGACCTCGATCGCCTCGACCACGCCGTCGCTGCCGCGCAGGTTGACGTCGGCCAGGATCCAGACGTGGGGGTGGGCCCAGGCGGCCCGCCCCGCGAACAGGAGGGCGAGGACGAAAAGGCCCGCGATCAGGCCGGAACGACAGGGCGGTCTTGTCAGGGTCATGCTCCGCTCACGGGGCGATCAAGAGCTATCCATCGGGCATTAAGAACTTATTGATAATGCCGGCGTACCGCATGTCAAATCTGGGGCTTGCAGGGGTCGAGGGCGCGAGGTCCCGGAGCAGCACTTGTCAGACCGGGATGCATTGGCTAGACCGGCAGGCCGTGGCCCCAAGCGCGAGGCACCGCATGACTTTGCACCGGGTTCTCCTGTTGCTGGCCTTGTTCCTGGGGCTCGCCGCCGCGCCCGTGCCCCAGGCGGCCGCCCAGGCCTTGCCGGGGCTGAACCAGGCGGCCCCGGCCGAGGAGCCCGGGTTCTTTTATCGGACTTACTTCAAAATCAAGCAGCTGCAGGCGTCGACCCAGCGGCGCTTGACCGGGATCGTCCGCGACATAAAGGCGGGCGAGGGCTTGGCGGCGGCGGCGCTGCTCGTCGTCTTCTCCTTCCTCTACGGCATCTTTCACGCCGCCGGGCCGGGTCACGGCAAGGTCGTGATAAGCTCCTACCTGCTGACCCACGACAGCCGGATCAGGAACGGCGTGCTGATCTCCTTCGCCGCGGCCCTCGTGCAGGCCATCTCGGCGATCCTGCTGGTCGGGCTCTTCGCGGTTGCCCTCAGTGTGCCGCACCTGCAGGTGACCGGGCACGTGCGGACCCTGGAGCTGGTCAGCTACGCGCTGATCGTCGTCCTCGGGCTCTGGATGCTCTACGGCGCCGTGACGGGGAAGACCTGCTCCCATGGCGGTCACGACCACGCTCATGGTCACGGGCACGACCACGGTCATGACCATGGCAATGACCAGGGCCACGGCCACGCAGCCGCCACCGGGGCCGGACGGGCCAACGTGCCGGCGCTGATCCTGGCCATCGGGGTCAGGCCCTGCTCCGGGGCGGTCATCGTGCTGCTCTTCACCCTGGCGAACGGACTCCTGATCTACGGCATCGTCTCGACCTTCGCGATGGCGGTGGGAACCGGCCTGACCGTCTCCCTGCTCGGCATCGCCAGCGTCTACGGCAACCGCCTGGCCGGGCGGATCGGGAGCTTCAGCGAGGTCTGGGAGGCGCGTCTGCGCCAAGGCCTTGCGCTGGCCGGCGCGCTCTTCATCACGGCGATCGGCGCCATCCTCTTCGCGGTCACCCTGGACACGACCGAGCGGCTGATCTGACGTCCTCGTCCGGCTTCCCGCGCGCCGAGTAATCATTCCTTGGTGATAAGTAGCGAAAAATTGACGAAGCCCGCTCCCATCCAAACAGCAATAGTTGGACCTCGATGTCGATCGGAGGAGTAAGCGACGTGAAGCGTTTGATCGGGTTCGCCATGCTCTCGGCACTCTTTGCTGTGGCTGCCTGCCGCACGGCGCCCATCGACGACGTCCATTCGGCGCCGCTGAAAGCGCCGGCGGGCGTCACCTTGGATGAGGTGCAAAAAGGCATAGTCCGGGCCGGCAAGGTCACGGCTTGGCAGATGACGGAGATCGCTCCCGGCCACCTCGAAGCCAAGGTCAACGTGCGCGGCAAGCATCAGGCGCTGGTCGACATCAAGTTCGATACGGAGGCCTTCTCCATTCGGTACCGGGACAGCGTGAACCTCAATTACGACGAGGCGAGGGCGATGATCCACCCGAACTACAACGAATGGATCCATAGCCTGGAGGCCCAAATCCAGAACGAAATGGAGTCGATTGCAGCCGCCGGGGTCGCAGAACGATCGCCGGCCGAGCAGGCGAAGCCGGTTGCCACCAGCGCGGAGGCCGCGGCCTGGCGGAACATCCGCAACAGCCGGAATTCAGACGATTACCGGGCGTTCCTGGCGGCCTATCCGGACGGTGAATTCGCGGATCTGGCGCGAAAGCGCGCGGCGGTCCCCGATAACCAGCTCTGGTCTTCTGCCTTCGCCGGGCCTGTGCCGGCGAACGAGAAACGGCGCGTGGAGGCTTTTTTCTCCGGTCAGGCCAGAACCGCCATCGTGGCACTGGAGCGATACAACACCAAGAACAACATCTTCGCGCCGAACCAGGCCGGCCAAGACATCGCCGTCATCGAAGACGTCGATGTCTTGGCCGCCGACCCGGAGAGCGCAGTCGTGAAAGTCACCTACGTCGTCGGCAGCCGCATCTGGGGCACGCTCGATTCCCATATCTACGAAATGGAGTGGCAGGGCAGCGACCTTACGCCAAGGCGGCATCAAAGGCCCTGACGCGCTCGAGCCTGTTTCAGGTCATCTCGCCGGGCGGCCGGTTGGTTATGATCATCGTGCAAGTCGGACCGCTGAAGGAAAGACGCGATGAAGACCATACTAATCACTGGCGCGGCCGGGCAGGTGGGGCGGGTCCTGCGCGATGGACTGGCCGGCCGGTTTTGCCTCCGTCTTTTTGACCGGACGCCGGTCGAGGCGCTCGGGTCGAACGAGGTTTTCATCCAGGGCGACCTCGGTGACCCGACGTTGTTGCGGGGCGCCATGGAGGACGTGGACGGCATCGTCCACCTCGCGGCCGTTCCGGCCGAGGACTCCTGGGAGGAAATCCTGCCGAACAACATCGTCGGCGCCTACAACCTTTTCGAGGCCGCGCGCGCGGCAAGCGTGAAGCGCGTGGTCTTCGCCAGCAGCAACCACGCGGTCGGCTTCTACCGCCGGGACCAGCATATCGGGCCCAACGTCACGGTGCGGCCCGACAGCCGCTACGGCGTCAGCAAGGCCTTCGGCGAGGCGATCGCCAGCCTCTACGCCGACAAGTACGGGCTGGAGACCTTCTGCATCCGGATCGGCAACGTCGCTGACCGGCCGATCGACGCGCGGCGCCTGGCGATCTGGGTCAGCCCGCGCGACCTCTGCCAGCTGGTCGCGATCGGCCTGGAGCACCCCGACATCCACTTCGAGATCGTCTACGGCGTCTCCGACAATGCGCGCTCCTGGTGGGACAACTCCCGCGCCGCCCAGCTCGGCTACCGGCCCGAGGACGATGCCGAGGACCACGCCGCCGCTGTGGTCGCCAAGGAACCACCCCACGACCCCGACGACCGCCAGCACCTCTACCAGGGCGGCCACTTCGTGAAGCTGGAGTAGCGGCCCGGCCCGGCCAGGCAGTAACCTAGAATGGAACTTGAAGAATCGTACGTGCTACTGCCGGGTTCACGGTGAGAGGTGCGAATATCGGAGGGAAAAAATGCGAAAGATGTTTCTACTCTTCGCGGCCATGGTCGGCCTCATGACCGGTGGCTGCACCCATCAGATCCACGCTGACTACGCCCAATACTTGGTCAACAACGAGGGGGCCGTCACCTTTTCCCCGGTCTCCGATTCGACCGCGTATTATCTGACACCGAGAACCCAAGACCACAGCTACGAGTTCGTCTCTGCCATGGGCGGGCTTGCCAACACCTGGGCCATCCAGATCGGGCCAGTGCTCGACGCCACCATGAACGGCAAAGACGCGCGAACCGCATTCGGTCAAGTGACCAAGACCCTGTCGCCCGATGCGAACAAGGGCCTGCTGATCATCTTCGACCTGCACGACTATGCTTTCCAGGATTTCGAGGCCTCCATCAGCCTGAACATAACGGCGCGCGACGGCGCCAGGGAGCTGCTGTCGAAGCGCTATGCGTCAGTCGGAATCAGCCAAGGCGGCAAGATGTTCTGGGGCGGCGCCTTCGCCATGAAGAACGCGGTCCAGCAATCGACGAAGAGCGCCGTCGACAGGGTTCTCACCCAGTTCATCTTTGATCTCGGGAAGGTCTATAAGGGCTCCGGGCTATCGGCGGGGCAAGAGCTCCTTGTCCTCGACGGAAACCGCTCGACCTATTTCGCCTCCAGAGCAGATCTGGGTTTGCCTGAAACGCCGGAGGCGATCCATCAAACCCGGTAAATCCGCTCTACCAAGTTGATATCGAGAAAATTCACATGACTTGACGGAATCGCGACGCGCTTCCGTCAAGTCATGACCCGCTCTGCCGCAGCTACACCCGGCCGAAGGCCTTCAGAATGAAGGTATAGGCTTCGGCGACCTCGTAGAGGCTCTCGAAGCGCCCCGACTTGCCGCCGTGCCCGGCGCCCATGTTGGTCTTGAGCAGCAGCAGGTTGTCGTCGGTCTTGGTGGCGCGCAGCCTGGCGGCCCACTTGGCCGGCTCCCAGTAGGTGACGCGCGGGTCGCTGAGGCCCGCCGTGATCAGGATCGGCGGATAGGCCTGGGCAGCGACGTTCTCGTAGGGGCTGTACCCCAGGATGTAGTCGAAGGCCGCCTTGTCGGTCTTCGGGTTGCCCCACTCGGGCCACTCGATCGGGGTCAGCGGCAGGGAGTCGTCGAGCATGGTGTTCAGTACGTCGACGAAGGGAACGTCGGCGACCACGGCGCCCCACAGGTCGGGCCGTTCGTTGGCGACGACCCCCATAAGCGAGCCGCCGGCGCTGCCGCCCGAGATCGAGATCCGGCCCTTCGCCGAGTAGCCTTCGGCGATCAGGAACTCGGCGCAGGCGATGAAGTCGCCGAAGGTATTGCGGCGGTTCATAAGCTTGCCCGCCTCGTACCAGTGATAGCCCAGCTCGTCGCCGCCGCGGATGTGGGCGATGGCGTAGGCGAAGCCGCGGTCGAGCAGGCTGAGCCTGGACGTCGAGAAGGCCGGGCTCATGCCCAAGCCGTAGGCGCCGTAGCCGTAGAGGTGCAGCCGGCCCTCGCCGTCCTTGGCGAAGTCCTCGCGGTAGACGATCGAGACCGGGATCAGGGTCCCGTCGGGGGCCGGCGCCATCAGGCGCTCCGTACGGTAGCGGGCCTTGTCGTAGCCGCTCGGGATCTCCTGCACCTTGAGGGTGGTCAGCTCGCGCGTCTCGGGGTCGTAGTCGTAGACTGTCGCGGGCGTCACCATGGAGGTGTAGCCGATCCTGAGCTTCGGGCTGTCGAACTCCGGGTTGTTGCCCAGGCCGGCGGCGTAGGCCGCCTCGGGGAACTGGACCGAGTGCTCCTCGCCGGTGTAGGCGCGGATGCGGACCTGGTCGAGGCCGTCGACCCGTTCCTCGATCACCATGAAGCCGCCGAAGCAGGTCAGGTCCTGCAGATAGTGGCGGTCGTCAGGAGCGATCAGCTCCTGCCAGTTCTCGCGGCCAGGCGCGTCGAGCGGCGCCACGACCACGCGGAAATTCTTGTGCTTGTCGTTGGTCCGGATAAAGAAGCGGTCGCCCGCGTGCTCCAGGTCGTACTCGTGCTCGCGCTCCCGCTCGGCGATCAGGCGCGGCTGTTCGAGCGGCGTCCTGGCTTCCAGGACCCTGAGCTCGCTGGTCACGTGGTCGCCGCTGGCGATCACCAGGAATCGGCGCGACTGGGTCCGGTCGATGCCGACGAAGAAGGAGGAGTCGCTCTCCTCGTAGATCACGGGGTCCTTCGCCGGATCGCCGCCGAGGGCGTGGGCGCGGACACGGAAGGGCCGCAGGTTCTCGTTCAGCTCGACGTAGAGCAGGGTGCGGCTGTCGGCGGCCCAGGCCACGACGCCGTTGGTGTTGCCGATGGTGTCGTCCAGCACCTTGCCGGTCTCGGCTTCCTTGATGCGGATCGTGAAACGCTCGGAGCCGTCGGTGTCCGTCGTGTAGGCGACCAGCGT
This sequence comes from Kiloniellales bacterium, assembly GCA_030064845.1. Classification (NCBI taxonomy): domain Bacteria; kingdom Pseudomonadati; phylum Pseudomonadota; class Alphaproteobacteria; order Rhodospirillales; species Kiloniellales bacterium. The sequence goes on along the minus strand of JASJEC010000092.1, from coordinate 8,148 downwards.
TTCGTCGGGGCTGACCTCCAGATCGCGCAGCTGGAAGTACCCTTTCCCTTCGGCCAGGTCCGGCTCGTCGATCAGCAGGGTTTCAGGCCCCTGGCCGTTGGCGGCGGTACCGTCGCGCCAGCGGAACCACTTGCGGTACTGCGCTCCCTTGTCGAAGCGCCACTGGTAGAGGAAGTCGCCGTCCTTGACCGGGACCGAGGAGTCGTCTTCCTTGATACGGGCCTTGAGCTCCTCGAAGAGCTCTTCGGTAAAGGCCTTATGCGGCGCCATGACCGCCTCGAAGTAGGCGTTCTCCGCCGTCAGGTGGTTCAGCACACGTTTGTCGGAGACCTCGGGATAGCCGGGGTCGCGCAACCAATTGTAGGGGTCGCTCAGCGTGACCCCGTGAATCTTGGTGCTTTGGGGTTCCTTGGCCGCCTCGGGCGGGGTGGGCAGGGTCATGGGGACTCGTGCGCTCGCTTTGGTGGAAAGAGGCACTTCATGTGGCGTAGAGGGCCGGACTTGGCAAGCCGTGGCAAGGACGGCGGCAGCGGCCGTCGATAAGGGCTATAGACGAGCTCGCGCGCCAGTTTTCCGCGCTGTTACAAGGATCCTTCTCGCCAGTTCTCCGTAGCTCCTCAATCTACCTGGCGGCATTCGTTCCATGCCACGCCTCCCCACGACAGGTGGTATGTTAACCCTTCGCTATGGCACGGCGTGACAGGCTTCACTCTGGACATTCTGCTTCGGTTTAACCAGCTTGCAGCGATGGGCCCGAACCTGAACGGAGTTTGCCCGTGACCCCCGAGGAAACCGCGGCGCGCAGGGCGATCATCGAGGCCTGTCTTGCGATGGACGCCTCGGGGCTCAATCGGGGCACCTCGGGCAACGTCAGCCGGCGCTGGCACGACGGCCTCTTGATCACGCCGAGCGGCATTCCCTACCAGCAACTGACGCCCGAGGACATCGTCCTGATGGATCTCGAGGGCGGCCACCAGGGCAAGCACCAGCCGTCCAGCGAGTGGCGCTTCCACCGCGACATCCTGGCGGCGCGGCCCGCGGTCGGCGCGGTGGTCCATACCCATTCGCTCTACGCCACAACGCTCGCCATCCGGGGCATGGAGATTCCCGCGGTGCACTACATGATCGCGGCGGCCGGCGGGCCGACGATCCGCTGCGCGCCCTACGCCACCTTCGGCACGGCGGAACTCTCCGAGAACGCGCTGGCGGCGCTCGAGGGCAGGACCTGCTGCCTGCTTGCGAACCACGGCGTGATCGCCACCGGGCCGGACCTGGAGAAGACGCTCTGGCTGGCCGGCGAGGTCGAGACCCTGGCCCAGGAGTATCTGCTCTCGCTGTCTATCGGCGGCCCGGACATCCTGCCGGACGACGAGATCGAGCGGGTCGTGGAGAAGTTCAAGAGCTACGGCCCCAAGGCCGGCGGATCGCCCGGGGCCTGATGCCATGACCGTCCCGGCCAGGAGCCCCGCCTGTCCCGGAAAGCCTCGCGGCTTCACACTGGTCGAGCTGATGGTCGTGCTGGTCATCGTTGGCCTCCTGCTGACCCTGGCGCCGGTCGCCTTCCAGAGCGCCGTGCCTTCCCTGCAGGTCAAGTCGGCGGCCCAGGAGCTGGCCGCGGTCATGCGCGCCACGCGGAGCCGGGCGATCAAGGAGAACCGGGAGCACGTGGTCCAGGTCGACGTCGAGAGCGGGCGATACCGCGGCGGCCGCGCCGACCAGGAAGAGGTGCTCGACCCGGATATCGCGCTCTCCCTGTTGACCGCCGAATCCGAGCTGGACGAGAACGGCGGCGGACGAATTAGGTTCTATCCCGACGGCACGTCGACTGGCGGGCGGGTCTCACTGACCCTGGGCGACACGACCTATCATGTGCTGGTCGACTGGCTTACCGGCCGCATCCAGGTCGCCGACCGGATCGCGGAGGAGGAGTCATGAGCGGCGGTGCCCGGCCTCTTCCGCCGGTCGCGGGGCGTCGTCCCAAGCCGATGATTTTGCTTGATTCCAGGCCGCGGTCCTGCGAAGCATCCCGGATGACCTCCGGGTTCCGGCGCCACCGGCGCCCCTCGAGCCATGAAGCGCGATTGAGCCGATGAGAGAATTGCCGCCTTGGGCCAGCCGGGCGGCGGCCCTCTCGCTGGTCGTCGCGGTCGTGCTGGCGGTCTACCTCCTGCTTTTCGACCCGCTGATCTCGGCCTATCTGGACCTGGACGACGACATCGCCAGGACCAACGAGAATCTGCGGCGCTACGAGCAGATCGCCCGTTCCTACCCGGCACTCAAAGAGCAGTACGAATCGCTGGCCCAGCGCCAGAGTCGCAGCGGCGTCTACCTGAGCGGCGATACCGACGCCCTGGCGGCTGCCGAACTCCAGGCCGATGTCAGCGCCACGATTCAGAAGCACGACGGCAAGCTGCGCAGCGTTCAGATCCTGCCGGTCACCAGCGACGGCGAATTCAAGCGGGTTAGCGTGCGGGTTCAGCTGACTGCGACCCTGTCGGCGCTGACCCGCATCCTCTACACCCTGGAGAGCCGCCGGCCCTTCGTCTTCATCGACAACCTGGACATCAAGAACCGGCGCGCGCGCCGATCCCGGCGCCGCAACCAGGAACAGGAGGCGCCGAGCGAGCCGGAGCTCGTGATACGCTTCGATCTTTTCGGCTACCTGCGCCCCGACGTGAGCTGAGCCTGAGCGGATCAGCCGAAGCCGATCGGCCCGTAGAGCCAGACCATCCAGAATCCGAAAGCGAGGAACGGCCCGAACGGCACGGCCTGACGCCCGCTCAGTTCGCGGGTGCCTATCAGCGCCAGCAGCAGGACCAGCGCCAGGCCACTGGCCGAGGCCAGGAGCAGGACCCCGGGCAGTCCTTGCCACGACAGCCAGGCGCCGGCCGCCGCGAGCAGCTTGGCGTCGCCCCAGCCGATGCCGTCGTGGCCGCGCAGCCGCCGGTAGACCAGAGCGACGGCTGCGATGAAGAGGAAGCCCGCGACGGCGCCCGCCAGGTGCCCCCAGATCCGGTCGGGATCGATCACCGCGATGATGCAGAGACCGGCCGGAATCAGGGGCAGGGTCAGGCCGTTCGGAAGGATCATGTGACGCGCGTCGATCACGGCGAGCAGTAGCAGGCACCAGCCGAGCGCCGCCGTCGCCCAGGCCAGCCAGCCGGGCAGCGTGGCCAGGCTCCACAGAGCCACCGCGGTCGCGCCGATCTCGAGAGCCGGATAGACCGCGCCGATCGCCTTGCCGCAGTGGCGGCAGCGGCCGCGGCTGGCGATCCAGGACACCAGGGGCAAGAGATCGCGCCAGCCGAGCGTGGCGCGGCATGCGGGGCAGACCGAGCGGCCCCCGATCCAGGGCAGGTCCGACGGCAGGCGATGGGCCAGAAGACCCAGGAAGCTGCCGATGAAGGGCGCCGCAAGGATCAGGAAGAGGGCGTCGGGGCGCAGCAAGCTGGACAAGATCGCTATCCGCGTGGGCGCGGCCGGGCCGCTACTCCACGTCCGCCGTTTCCACCGGATCCCCGAGGTGCTGCCGTGCCCCGCGCCGCCAGGTCATGAAGGCATAGGGGCTGCCGTCCGGAGCCGGCGTTTGGACCACCGTGTCGATCACGAAGACCGCCCCGCTGGGCACCCGGGCCTCGGCGTGGATAGCGAAAGCGGGGCTGCCGGAGCGCAGGTTGCTTCGCCCCTCGCGCAGCAGAATCGGCGCGTTGGAGTCGACCGGCTCCGACAGTTCCGCCGACTCTTCGCTGAGGAGCGTGTCGAAATCGGGCTCGAACGCTATTCCTTCGTCCCCTTCCTCTCCTTCTTCCGGGCCGGCTTCGGCCAGTTCCTCCGCTTCGAGCGTGAAGTTTGCGACCTCGATGGCGGCCTGGACCACCGGCGGCGCGACCTCTGCGAAGGGTTCGCCCCGCCCCGAATAGACCGTGAGCGCCGGCGCCACGCGGCGGAAGACCTCGGCGGACATGCCGAAGACCTGGTTCAGCTCTTCGACCGAATTGAAGGGCGCGTCCTTGGAATCGTGCTGCAGGCCGGCCTGCTCGTAGTCGTCGTCCTCGGCGCCGTTCTGCTGGCGCAGATCGTCGGAATCGCGGAAATCGAGAATCGCGTCGACCAGCGCGTCGGCCCGTTCCGGCGCCACATCGACGGAGATGAAGAGCGCCCGCAGCAGCTCCGGCTGGGCCACATTGAGGTCGATCTTGCCGCCTTCGTCCTGAACCGAGACCCGGATCTCGCTATCTTCGAAGCGCCAGCCGTAGACCGAGCCGTCGGCCCGCCAGGGTTCACCGTCCTCGTCGAACGCGAGCAGCCCGAGGATGGTCCTGTGGATACCCGCCTCGGCGATCTGCTCGGCTTTCGCGCTCTCGAGCGCGTTGAAGGCCAGGACGACCTCGGTACGGGTGGTGCTGGTGAAGCTGGCCGTCATCAGGGCGAGCAGGGTGAGGCCCCAGAGCACGGCGACCAGGGCCAGGCCGCGCCGGCCGGCGAGGCGCCGAGCGAGGCGCGAGGGGACGATGCGCAATCTGGCGTTCCGGATACTGGCGCCTGGGGCGCTCACCCGGCGACCGCGTCCACCGCGGTTTCTGCGAGATAGGCGCGGATCTTGGCCGCGACCCGCTCGGGACCGGGCTGCAGGTCGTCGCCGTAGCCCCCGCGGTCGAAGAGCTGGCGGGCGTCCGCCAGGCTGATCTCGAAGAAACGGGCCACCGCCGGCCAGTCTTTCGCGCCCTCGTAGGTCGGGCAGCAGTCCTTGAGGCTATCCGCGCCCTCGAGGCGCAGGCCCTGGGCCATGAACCAGGGATCGCCGACCGCGGCCAAGCCGACCGCGCAGCCGCGGCCCCGGTCGTGCCAGTGCAGGAAGGTCAAGCGCTCCGGCGACAGGCCGAGGACGAAGTCGGCCAGCCGCACCAGACGCTCGCGCCCGCCGGCGCGGTAGGGAGGAATGTCGCTCGGTCTTCTCTGTTCCATGGAGCCTCCAAGGCCTTGGTCATTTATTCTAGAGCAAAACAGCGAGCCCGGCCAAGCCGTCGCGGCGCGAGGCCTCGCCCCGGCCCCCGTCCCCCGTCCGCTGCGCTGTGCCGTGTTGTACAGGCCGAATTCTGGTATAAGCCCCGTCAGTCACCAGAAGGGAGCCGGCCATGGCCGAAACGTTGACCAAGGACCCCGTCGTCGAGGCGCTCCGGGCGCTGCTGAGAGACCGGCTGTCAACCTCGCTGGCCGTGCGCGAGCAGCACGGGCGCGACGAGTCCTACCACCCGACCCAGGCGCCGGACGCCGTGGCCTTCGCCCGCAGCACCGAGGAAGTGGCAGAAATCGTCAAGGTCTGCGCCGAGCACAAGCGGCCGGTGATCCCCTTCGGCACGGGAACCTCTCTGGAAGGGCACATCGCCGCGCTGCACGGCGGCATCTCGATCGACGTCAGCCAAATGGCCGAGGTGCTGGAGGTCAATGCCGAGGACCTGGATTGCCGGGTGCAGGCCGGCGTAACCCGCAAGCAGCTCAACGAGTACCTGCGGGACACGGGTCTGTTCTTTCCGATCGATCCCGGCGCGGACGCCTCCCTCGGCGGGATGACGGCGACCCGCGCCTCGGGCACCAACGCGGTGCGCTACGGGACCATGCGCGAGAACGTGTTGGGCCTCACCGCGGTGCTGGCCGACGGCCGGATCATCAAGACCGGTGGGCGCGCGCGCAAGTCGGCGGCCGGCTACGATCTGACCCGGCTGTTTGTCGGCTCGGAGGGCACGCTCTGCGTCATCACCGAGATCCAGCTGCGGCTCTATGGCATCCCGGAGGCCATCTCGGCGGCCGTCTGCCCCTACGAGACCTTGGAGGGTGCGGTCAACACGGTGATTAACACGATCCAGATGGGGATCCCGGTCGCGCGCATCGAGCTTCTCGACGAGGTCATGCTGGACGCCTTGAACAAGTACAGCGGGTTCGACTACCCGGTCCGGCCGACACTGTTCTTCGAGTTCCACGGCAGCGCGGCCGGGGTCGAGGAACAGGCCCGCACGGTGGGCGAGATCTCAGCCGAGTGGGGCGGCGGCGACTTCCGCTGGACGGCGGCCCAGGAAGAGCGCAGCAGGCTCTGGCAGGCGCGCCACGACGCCTACTACGCGGCCTTGGCATTGAAGCCCGGCGCCCAGGGCTGGGCGACCGATGTCTGCGTGCCGATCTCGCGCCTGGCGGACTGCATCCTGGAGACCAAGAAGGACATCGAGGAGTCGGGCCTGCTGGCGCCTATCGTCGGCCACGTGGGCGACGGCAACTTCCATCTCAGCTTCATCATCGATCCCGACGACAGCGAAGAGATGGCCAAGTCCCAGGAGGTCAACGACCGCATGGTCCTGCGCGCCCTCGGCATGGGCGGCACCTGCACCGGCGAGCACGGGATAGGTTACGGCAAGCTGGACTTCCTGACCGCCGAACACGGCGAGGCTGTTGCGGTGATGCGCCAGGTGAAGCAGGCCCTCGATCCGCAGGGAATCATGAACCCCGGGAAGGTCGTCAGGATCTGACCGGATCGCGCGCCCCGGAGCGGCCAGCCCCGGCTTGTCCGCGTCGGGCATTGAACTAAAATCGGCGCTCCGGAGGTGAGGATCACCGTTAGCGCGACACCCGTCGCGAAGCCTTCGCGACCGGCGAGAGGAGCCCCTTGAACAAGCTCATCTTCGGTCTGTTCGGCCTGTTCCTGATCGCGATCGCGGGCGCCCTGGTCGGGCCGAGTTTCTTCGACTGGAACACGCAGAAGGGCCGGCTGGTCGCCGAGGTGGAGGCGCTGACCGGACGGAGCATGACGATCGAAGGCGACGTCCGGCTGGCCCTGCTGCCGCGGCCGACCTTCACCGCCGCCGAGGTGCGCCTGGCCAATGTTCCGGGCGGGTCGGCGGATGCGCTGCTCGAACTCGAGGCCCTGCGGCTGCGGATCGCCTGGCTGCCGTTGCTGCAGGGGCGGGTCCGGCTCGACAGTCTCGAACTGGTCGAGCCGCGCCTCCATCTCGAGATCCTGGCGGACGGGCGGCGCAATTGGGAGCTCCAGGGTCTGGACCGGGCGGGGTCGGAGATCGCCGAGACCCCGGAGCGTGTCGCCATTCGCAGCGTGGTCGTCCGCGGCGGCAGTGTCTCCTTCCGAGATGCGGCGAGCGGGTCCGAGCGGCGTATCGAGGCCCTGAACGCGGAGATCGCCGCGGCCGCGCTCAACGGGCCCTTCGAGGCGCGGGGCGAGGCCGTCGTCGAGGGGCGTCGGACGGTCTTCGAGGTTGACACCGCCGCGCTGCGGCCCGATCGGGCGGCCCGTGCCAAGGTCGCGCTCGAGCTGCCCGAGCTGCGGGGATCCGCCGGCTTCGCCGGCAGCTTGACTCCCGGGGAATCCGGGACGGTCCTGCGCGGCCGTGTCGATGCACGGGGCGAGGACCTGGGCGCTTTCCTGCCCCTGGCCGGGCTCGAGGGTCTGGTAACGGTCGGCGCCGGCCGGCCCTTCGCGGTCAAGGCGGCGGTCGAGGGCGACCGCACGGCGGCCAGCGCCTCTGAGGTGGACCTCACCCTCGGAGAGGCCCGCTTCTCCGGCCAGGCGCAGGCGGCGTTCGGGCCGTCCCCCGAAATCGGCCTGACGCTGCGCGCGACGCGCCTGGATCTGAACGCCTTCTTTGCCGACACCGGGGCGGGCGGCGAGGCCGGGGCGGAACCAAGCGCCGGCACGGAAACGACCGCCGCGCCGCAGGCCGGCGCCGCCGAAGCCCTCAGCACGGGGCCCGGCTTCTGGGACCGGGCGAGCGCCGCGCTGGACATCGCGGTCGACGCCGCCGACTACCGCGGCCAGGCGGTGAGGGACCTCCGGCTCGAGGCGCGCCTCGCCGGGGGCGTGCTGGAGGTCGGCCGCGCCGCGGCCCTGCTGCCTGGCCGCGCGGCCTTGGATTTCAGTGGCCGGGCCACGGCGGCTCCGACCGGTCCCGGGCTCGACGGCCGGATCACCCTGCGCGCCGACAACCTGAGGCGTCTCGCGGCCTGGCTCGGCTACGGCTTCGGCGGCTTGCCGGGGGATCGACTGCGCCGCCTGGCGCTCGACGGGCGGCTGGTGGCGGGGCCAGAGAAGCTGGAGCTTCGCGATCTCGAGGCCGAGCTGGACCGGACCAAACTGACGGGCGGCGT
>JASJEC010000091.1 GCA_030064845.1 Kiloniellales bacterium | reverse complement strand
CGAACACCCAGTAGCTTCAGGGCAGGTCGCCAGGGCCTGTCGCGCCGGCGCCGCACGGCCCTTGTCAAAGCCCCCCCGATGGTGCTATCCCGCCTGTCCGTCGCCGGAGGCCGCCAAGCCGGCCCGCTAGGGGCGAAGGGCGCGTAGCTCAGCGGGAGAGCACTACGTTGACATCGTAGGGGTCGCTGGTTCAATCCCAGCCGCGCCCACCATTGAGGCCTGGAATCCTTCCGCCGGGAAGATCCCAGGCCTCAGTTGCTTTCGGGCCGCAGCTCGCCCATCGCCCGCGCCGCTCAAAACGACCCGAACAAACTGGCCAGGGTGATCGGCACGACCAGCGCGACGATGGACGCGACCACCGCGATCATAAGCCGGGTTCCCTCCGGACGACCGCTACGGAAACTCAAACCGCGAGACGGCAACGCAGCGCGAAACGAGGCCCGATCGGTCAGCGTCCGGCATTCCTGGAACATGACGCTCGTTTGTGCGAAGATTCACCTATTGGGGAGGGGTACATGATCGAGTCACATCAGCTCACCGTCCTTTACTACGGCGCCTGCCCGTTCTGCTCGCGGGAGATAGGGTTCTACAGACGACGTCGGGGCGCCGAGGCGATCTCCTGGATCGACATCTGCGACTCTCCCGAGGACGAGGTCTTGCTCTCCCTATCGGATGTCGAGCCCGGCGTCTGCATTCACCTGCTCTATTCCGATGGGATTCTCGTTTCGGGTGGCGAGGCTCTGGCCGGAATCTGGGCGGCTCTGCCCGGGTTTCGGCGCTGGGGCAGGGTCTTCGAAGTGATCACCTCGACGCGCTCCCGCGATGTGGGCATCCGGCCGGTGGAAAGCCTCGCGAATGTCATTGCAGCGGACGACGGCGGCCCGCCCGCTGCGACAACGGACCCCCTTTTCCAGCGTATTGTCCGGACTCGTATGCGCCCGCCCGACAAACCCGGTGAACCTGCTCTGCCAGGCTGATATCGAGCGGAGCCACGCCCTCGGACGGGGCCGCCTGCTCTCGAGCGGAAGAGCCGGAGACGGAACAGATCAAGCGTTGGACAGATCGACGCGCTTGGTCAGGCGGTAACGAAGGTCGTACCCGGGCCTGTCGGTGCGCTTGAGGATCGCGCTGATCACCTGGTCCTCCAGGGTCCCGGTCACCTTGAGATCGATTTTCTCCCTGGCCTCACCGAAGACGGTCCGCGGCGGTCCGAAATACTGCACCTGCCATTCAGCCTCGAATTCATTCCCGGACATACTGTAGGTGCCGGAGCAATACATCCGATTGTCTCCGCCCACCGTTTTCCCGTTCTCGAGGATAAAGATCCCGCGGTTCTCCCAGCCGAAGGCCCCATAGACCTCCGCGGTCCAGACACCTTCGACGTTCATGAAACACCCCTGGGAAAGCGCGTTGTAGGTAATGCAACGAGTCTAGTGGCTGCTTCTTCGGGCTGCAACGACGATCTCCGGAACGCCAATCGCCCCATCTCGACCGCGCCTCCTCGGTCGTGCCTGGCGCCCTTAAGGGTAAGCGCGGCTTCCGCGAAACGGCGTCGGTCCTTGTTCATTTCCGTTGGTTTCCCGTCAACCTAGTGTTTTTCGAGATGTTCTTCGAGCCGGTCACAGAGCGTGTGCAAGACCTTGATCCGGGCGAAGCGTTTGTCATTCCCCTCTACCAGGGTCCAGGGGGCGTAGGCGGTGCTGGTTCGTTCGATCATGTCGTCGACGGCTTCCTCGTACTTGCCCCACCTCTCGCGGTTGCGCCAGTCCTCATCGGTCAGCTTCCAACGCTTGTAGGCGATCGTTTCCCGCTCCTTGAACCGCCTCAATTGTTCCTCTGGCGTAATGTGCAGCCAGAACTTGCAGAGGACGATCCCGTGATCCGCCAGCTGCTGCTCGAAGTCATTGATCTCGGCGTAGCTGCGCCGCCACTCCGCACTGGTTGCAAAGCCTTCGACCCGTTCGACGAGAACCCGGCCATACCAACTGCGGTCAAAGATCGTAACTCGTCCGGCTCTGGGAATGTGCCGCCAGAAGCGCCAAAGGTAGTGGTGCTGCCGCTCTTCATCCGTGGGTGCCGCGATCGGGATGACCCGATAGCTCCGCGCATCGAACGCCGCGGTCATGCGCCGAATGGCCCCTCCCTTGCCGCCGGCGTCCCAGCCTTCGAACAGGGCGGTCGTCGTGACGTCGTTTTGAACCGCCTTGCGGCTCAGCTCATGAAGCCTGGCCTGCAACTTCGCCAGCTGGGTGCGGTAATCCTTTTTGGCGAGGGAATGATCCATATCGAGACGACTGAGGATGGTCACCTGGGCCGAGGGCTCGGGCGCTGAATCCTCTCCGGCCGCGGCGACCTCTGTCTCCCCGTGAGCGGCGGCCATCTCTTCCTCACCTTGGCGGACTTCGAAGGCGAGCTTTTGCTTGAGCGAGGTCTCGGTGATGTGCTTGCGCATGGCGTCGCGAAGCGCGGCACCGACCGTGAGGCCGCAATAGCGGTAATCATGGCCCTCCACGATTTGCCAAGGCGCCTCTCCGGTGCTGGTCCGCGCGATGGCGTGCTCGGCGACGGCGATAAACTCGTCGTACCGCTCGAGGTTCTGCCAGTCCGTCTCGGTTACGCGCCAGGCGGTCAGACTGTCCTTTTCCAGGGCCTTGAACCGCTTCTTCTGGCCGGCCCGGCTGAGGTGCATCCAGAACTTGAGGATCAGGGCGCCGTCGTCCGCGAGCTCTTTTTCAAAGGTCTCGATCCGCTTGAGCTGCTCGTCGAATTGCGCCGGATCGATCTCGCCGTAGACCCGCTGCAGAATCGGTTGCGAGTACCAGGCGCTCAGGAACAGCCCGACCTGCCCCTTGTTCGGCAGGTCCCGCCAATAGCGCCAGAACTCGGGCCGTTCTTTTTCCTCCTCCGAAGGCGGACCATAGGCACAGGTCACGATCCACCGTGGATCCATCCACTCGTTCAGCAGGTTGATCGTCTCGTTCTTGCCAGCCGCGTCCACCCCGCCAAACAAGACAATGACAGGGAAATTCGCTTCGCGAACCTGCTGTTGGATCTCGAGCAATTCGGTGCGGAGGGTCGGGACCTCCTTGTTGTACTCCAACTTGGAGACCGTGCGTTCAAGTTCCGCCGTTTCGAACATTTTTGCCCCCGCCTATTCACACCCATTCCCTCGCAAAGAGGGCCCGAACTCGTGATCTCGAAAGAGCACAGGGCTCTTCAAGTTACCACGCCCACCCCGGGACCCGTCTCGGCCGTATGGCCTGCCGCGCCCCAGAGCTTACAGAAATACTACAGATTTGTGACGGTCGAAAAATTGACCTAGCTCAATCCTCGCTGACGCGCTCCGCCGCGAGGCGGGTCACGCAACCGCAGAGCCCTCAAGCGCAATTGTCACGAATCTGAAACTTAACCGTCACCAAGTCTTCACCGTTGTCCGATAGCGTGAAGGCCGGATGCGCAGGTTGTCGCAAACACAGCCAAGGATGGAGCGGATCAAATGTCTGAGGTCGTGGATCTTCTAGACCATACGCGCCTTGCTCCCGAGGACGAGCGGATCCGGGCGAACGCACAAAATCCGGTTCTTGTGGCTGTCGATCTCGGCGAGGATTCGCGAGCGGCGGTTGTCTGGGCGAGCGAGTTGGCGGAAATGACCCGCGCGCCCGTGCATATCCTTCACGTGATCCACGATCCGCCCGATAGCCCGGGCCGCTATGCGACAAACAAGTCCGATCCTCTCGAGCCGATGGCCGATGCCGCGGAACGGATGCTGTCGGAGTTTGTGGCCGAGCTGCGTGTTGACGAACCGTCTTTGAAGGGCCTGGCGGCCGCGGACACCAGGCTGGCCACAGGCTTGCCGGCCCAGACGATCGTCAATGAAGCCCAAGAGATCGGCGCGAGCATGATCGTGGTTGGCTGCCGTGGAAAGGGTGGCCTTGCCCGCCTCGTTTACGGCTCCAATGCGCAGAGGGTGACACAGCTCTCGCCGATCCCGGTTACCGTGGTCAAGAGCGCGGCACGCTGACCGGCGGCGCGGCGCTTCCGGGCCAGCCAGGTCGCCAGGACAGCTCCGTCAAGAACGGATCTGCTCTAGGGCCTGTTGACATTCACGGCGCGCTTCTAGCGGGAGCGAATTTTCGCCGGGGCTAGGAGCGGGAGGCGCCGTGGGGCGGGGCCCCACAAGACCTTCCGCGACGCCGCCCCGGCGCAAATGCGCCCCGTCCCGAAGGGATCCGGCGAAATCGGCCCGCTGCCGCGTTGCTCGTCGTTGAATATGCTCGGCATGTCCTTCCTCCTCGCGCCTAACAGCAGGTCGATTTCACTCGGACCAGGAGCGCGCCCTGAATGCCAACAGGCCCTAGCAGGATGATGAAAAAGGGCCTGGAGCCCTTTGATCACGGTCATCCTTCGACAGGGGGCGAAGCCCGGCGCTGCGCGCGGATGAGGGTAGGTGTTGGAGATATTTCGCCCTCACCCTGAGCTTGTCGAAGGGTGATGGTCCCGACTAAGCACTTTTTCAGCACTCTGTTAGAGGCGGCCGGGCCTTCGCGGAGGTCGGATCAGTCGCCTTGAGCACCGGCCGAGGACTCGGGCTCGACCCTCAGCTTGATGATGGTCCGCTCGTTTGCCTCGACCACGGTAAAGCGATATCCGTCCTCAACGATGAATTCGCCTTCCTTCGGTATGTGGCGCAAGCGGGCGAGAACGAGGCCGCCTACGGTATGGAACTCGGTGGTCGGCAATAGCGTGCGCAGGATCTCGTTGGCCTCCGAGATCGGCAGCCGCGAATCCATCAAATAGACTTCTTCCGACAGCCTTTCCAAGACCCGCTTGCGTTTCGGAAGATATTCCTCGAAATCGTAGCCGACATCGATCTCTCCGACCACCTCTTCGACGATGTCTTCCATCGTGATCATGCCGATCGCCGTGCCGAACTCGTCGACAACGATGGCCATATGGTCAGGGCGCCGGCGCAACATGGGCAGCAACTGGTCGATGGTCTGGAGCGGGGAGACGTAGAGCGCGGGCTTGATCAGAGAGTCGAGAGACGCGTCGACCAGCGACTTCTCCATCAAATCCCAGGTCGTCAGCGTGACGACCCCGGTTATGTTGCTGGTGCTGCTCTCGTAGACGGGGAGGCGGTTGTAGCCGTGCCGCCGGACCAGATCGATGGCCGCCTTGGTGGTCTTGTTGCGGCCGATGACGGTCGCCTCCGCGATTGGAATCATCGCTTCGGCCACGGTTGTCTCAGCGAAGCGGATAACGCGCCGTATACGGCCGCGGCCGAATGCGTCAAGGGCGGCTTCATGCTCCGCCATGTCCACCACCGTGCGCAGCTGCTCGCGGGTGATAAAGAACGGCTGCTCGATCTTGCCTGCGCCCACGATGCGCGCGGCCAGGCGGGCGATGCGCGAGAACACGAAGACGATGGGATGGAACAGCAGGGAAGCCCAGCGCAGCGGATAGATGATGACCGGCGTGAGTTCATCGGATTTCTGCTGATAGACGCTCTTGGGCACGATCTCGCCCAGGACCAAGAGCAGGGGAGTCAGGACGAGGAAAGCGTAGAATTCCCCCTTCTCGCCGAAGGCATCGATCATCAGCAGGGCCCCCACGGTGGTCAGTACGATCGTCGAGATGTTCGTCCCGACCAGTGTCGTGCTGAGCAGAACATCGGGGGTCTGAAACAGCTTGAGCGCCAAGTCCGCGCCACGTTTGCCTTGTTTTGCCTTGTGCCGGAGCTTGATCTTGTCCGAACTGACCAGGGCGATTTCCGAACCGGAGAAGAACCCCTTGAGCAAGAGGAACAGCAGCATCAGGACCAGGGCGGTTGTCAGTGTCATGCCCTATCTCCCCTCCTCTTTGCCCTGTCGGGACTTCTTTTCCTTGCGGTTTCTCGACTTGGCATCCTGCCCGGCCGTTCCCGGCTTGAGATCCCTCAGGTGCACGACTTCCGCGGCATGCTGGGTCGGCGCGGTCTCTTCCCCGCTGACGGCATCGCCGGGCGCGCTCGGTGCGCCCACGGATTTGTCGGCCAAGGCCTCGCTTTCCGGCCCCCCCTCGTCGGGATGGGGCGGGGGCGCATCGGCCGTTTCGTCATTCTCCGTGACGGTAGCGTCTTGCCCCTGTTGGTCGTCCGGTTGGTCGTCCGCTTCCTTCATTTCCTCGAGCGTGCCCTTGGCCACGCGAACCCTGGCCAAGCGATGGCCGTCCATTTCCAGGACGGTAGCGACGTAACCGTCCATGGCCACCAGGTCGCCGACCTTCGGCAGGCGATCCAAGTACCGGAAAACAACGCCGCCGATCGTGGTCATCCGCGGGTCCTCGATGCCGAAGTTGGTCAAGTCGTCGAAGTCCGTGAGCTTCATATCGCCCCGGACCTCGAAGATGTTCTCGTCCCGCTCCTCGTAGAGCTCCTGTCCGGCCACACCCTCGGAGATCTCGCCAAAGATGAAGTTGATGGTGTCGCGCATGGTAATGAAGCCCTCGACGCCACCGAACTCGTTGATCACGGCGGCGGCGCGCGCATTGTTGTTCTGAAAGAAGTCGAACATCTCATCGACGTACTTCGTGGGCGGCACGACGACCGGCGGGTGCATGATCTGCTCGAGCGCCAGTGCGTCGAGGTCGGCGTTGTCGAGGACCAGCCGCAGGATATCTTCGGCATGGATGAAGCCGACCAGGGAGTCGTGCTGCTCGTGGCAGACCGGAACCCTCGGGTGCTTGATCTCGCGGAATCTCTCGACGATCTGGGGCACGCTCATATCGTCCTTGAGGAACTTCACGCGGGTGCGGGGCGTCATGATCTCGATGATCTCGGTCTCGCCGGCTTCCAGCAGGTTGTCGATCAAGACGCGCTCGGTCGCGTCCAGCACGCCCTCCTCGGCAACATCAGCCAGGAGGGTGCGGAACTCGTCGACCTGCAGGATGTTCTCCGGTGCCAGCTCCTTGCCGACGATCCAGGTGGTGATCTGATCGGCCGCAATTCGCACGACGCGCCGCAGAGGCATGACCATGCGGACCCAGACACTGAGGGGGCCGGCCACAACATTTGCGCTGATCTTCAGCGGATTGCTGACCGCGATTGTTTTCGGCGTGACTTCTCCGAGCAGCAGCAGAAGGGGAAACATGACCAGCACATTGATCCAGCCGGCACGCTCCGGTCCGTAGAGATTGACCAGGATGCCGGCTAGGTTGGCGGTCGCCGCGATGTTGACCAACTCGTTGCCGCAGAGGATCGAGATGATGAGGCGTCGCGGCTGGTCCAAGAGCGCGTGCAGCACGTCCGAGCGGGGATGGCGGTCGCGGCGCAGTTTCTGCAGGTCGAGCCGCGAGAGCGAGAACAGGGCGGTCTCGGAACCCGAGAAGAAAGCCGAGAAAAAGAACAGCAGGAACTGGAGAATGAGCGCCGCGATCATGCCAGGCGCAAGGAGACGCGCCGCGTCGAAGGCGAAGAAGGCCACCGTCGCGTCCCAATGCTGCAGCAGTTGGCCGTAGGCCCACTCCATCCGCCTTACCCCTGCTATTGATCGAACCGCTCTATGCCATGACTATCCCAGGTTTAGGCATCGGTTATCCCGTGGGTATTGGTCTCGGCGCAAAGGGTCCGCCGCGCAATCCCCCGGCCAAGTTCGTCTCATTCGACCTGGACCAACGAGGAGTTCCACCGCGGGGCCAAACTAGGGCTCCGTGACCTTCCGCGAATTGATCCATGTCAAGGAGCCTCTTCTTCGACGCGGCTGTAATGCCTTGACGTACAGTGAGAGCCGCGACCTGGAGAACCGGGTCTTTCAGTTGTCGGGCCCCCGCGAAGGCGGGGGAGGGGATGGTTGCGGTATCGGTCCTGGCAACAGGGCTCGGAGACGGCGCTGGATGTCTCTTCGCTCGCAGCGCGGAGATTTCGAGGGGCGTTGATCAGCTAGGGGAGGGCGAAATTGGCCGAAAAAACCTCGAAGGCGCCGAAAGGCTCGAGCCCTGATGAGGGCCCGATCCTGGTGGCGGTCGATTTTGCTCCCGATTCCGCGGCGGCCCTGCTCTGGGCCTGCACCTACGCAGGTGTCGTGAATGCGCGGGTCGTTGTGCTCCACGTGGTGCATGACCCCGGAGACGCGCCGGGCTCGTACATGAAAAGCGACGAGGACGTGCTTCGGCCGATGGAGGATGTCGCGGGCGAGATGCTCGACCAGTTCCTCGCGGAGCTCGAGGCCGGGCACGCCGAGCTTGGCGCTCTCAAGACTGTGGAGAAGGTCCTGGTCAAGGGCATTCCGGCAACCCGCATTCTCGAGATCGCGGAGGCCAGGCGCGCGCGGCTGATTGTGATGGGCAGTCGCGGGCGTACTGGTTTGCCGCATCTCCTGCTTGGTTCGAAGGCAGAGCGGGTCGTGCAGATGTCGTCGATTCCAGTGACCATCGTCAAGACCGACAAGAACCAGAAGAACCAGAAGAACCAAAGCTAGGGCCTGGCGACGGCCCAAGAGCACCCGGGGGGAAGGCCTGTGATGAAGCCAATTTACCGATACGCCGCGTTGAACGGGAGCGGGCAAGCCGCGCTGGTCCTGATCCTGACGGCTGTCCTAGTGCTGGCGGCAATGCCGGCGCTGGCCGCCGCCGGAGACAAGGGCATCAACTGGTGGAACATGGGGATGCAGCTCGTCGGCGGCCTCGCCATCTTCCTCTTCGGCATGGAACAGATGGCCGAGGCCCTCCGGAAGGTGGCGGGGAACCGGATGAAGGACGTCCTCGGCAAGTTGACCACCAATCGCTTCATGGGGGTCCTCACCGGTGCCTTCGTTACGGCGGTGATTCAGTCGTCATCGGTGACGACGGTCATGTTGGTCGGCTTCGTCACGGCGGGCCTCATGTCCCTTTCCCAGGCGGTCGGGGTGATCTTCGGCGCCAACATCGGCACCACGGTCACCGCGCAGATCGTTGCCTTCAAGGTCACCCACTACGCCCTTCTGCTGGTCAGCGTCGGTTTCGTATTGATCTTCACCGGCAAGACGGATCGGAGAAAGCACTACGGCATGCTGATCATGGGGCTGGGCCTGATCTTCTTCGGTATGGGCCTCATGAGCTCGGCCATGAAACCCCTGCGAAGCTTCGAGCCTTTCATCGAGCTCATGCAAGAGGTCTCGGTGCCGGCCTTGGGGATCCTTATCGCCGCGGTCTTCACCGGCCTGGTGCAGTCGTCCTCCGCCACGACCGGCGTCGTGATCGCCATGGCGACGCAAGGCCTGATCAGCCTGGAGGGCGGCATCGCACTGATCATGGGTGCGAACATCGGGACCTGCGTCACCGCGGGGCTCGCGGCGATCGGCAAGCCGCGAGAAGCCGTCCGCGTGGCCGTTGCCCACGTGACCTTCAACATTGCCGGTGTCGCCCTCATGGTGTGGTTCATTCCATACCTGGCTGATTTCGTGCGCGTGATCTCGCCGACGGCGGAAGGGCTTACGGGCATGGACCGTCTGGCCGCCGAGACGCCGAGACAGATCGCCAACGCCCACACGGTCTTCAATGTCCTCTTCTCGATCCTCTTCCTGCCGCTGGCCAGTCTGGTTGCGCGCTTCTGCGAATGGGTCGTGCCGGACAAGCCGGTGGTGGAACCGGTCGTGATCCAGCCCAAGTACCTGGACGATGAGCTGCTTTCGACCGTGCCCCTGGCCCTGGATAGGGCGCGGCGCGAGATCGGTCGCTTGGGCGAACATGTCGAGGGCATGCTCGAAAAATCGCTTCCGGCGGTCGTCTCTGGCGACGAGGAGCAGCTCGGTGCCCTTGCCGCCATGGACTCCGACATCGATGCGTTGCACGGCCATATCGTGAAGTACCTGGGTAAGATCAGCAGTGGAGAAATGTCCGCGGAGGAATCTTCCGAGGTCATGAAGCTGCTGCAGGTGGCCAACCACCTGGAGCAGATCGGCGACGTGATCGAGACCAACCTGGTGAAGGTCGGCCTGCAAAGGATCGAGGAAGAGGTGGTGGTCAGCAAGGCCACTCGGGAGGTGATCGAGCGCTATCATCAGGAAGTTGCGCGAGCGCTCAGGACGGCGGTCAAGGCAATCAGCGAAGAAGACCGGGAGGCTGCCTTGTCGGTCAAGGTGATGAAGAAGGAGATGTCGGACCTGGCGGAATCGACCGCCCGGCACCAGGTCGGCCGCCTCGTCGCGGACGAGCCCAACCGGCTCGAGACCTTCACCCGCGAGATGGAGATCATCGAGAACCTCAGCCGCATCTACCGGCTGTGCCGCAAGATCGCGCGCATGGGCTGGATCGAGGAGCCTGTTCCAGGCATCTCTCAGGCCGCATGACCATTGCGGCCCGCGCTCGCGATTCGCTCTGGGTCACGCCGTGATCCCGAACGAACGCGGACTGTGGACGAGAAGCGGTCTCCGGGCGCTCTGACCGGCCCCTCCGCGACTCGAAGCGCCGCAAGATTGAGCTACATCAATGCGGTCGAAGGCTGAAGCGCGTGAATTTGAATGTTTGGATAAGGTTGAGGGCAACAGATTCGGCTGTCTTCGGGGTAAGCCCGGAGGCGCATGCCGAAATCAACAATGATTTCTAAGGAAAGGCGTGGGGAGAACCATGGCGGAACAACCGGAAACGGCATCGCGCACCAGCGAGGATGCATCACCTTGCGCGCCGGAAGTGGCAAAGGCGGCGAAGACAAAGCCATCGAATCCCGTCAAGGACCCACAGGCTGAACCATCACCGTCTCCGACCACTGCCCGGAAGGCCGCGCGGAGCCCGCGGCGGTCGAGCGCGTCAAAGGGCGTGCCCAAGGCACCATGTACGCCTACCGTGCCTCGGCACGGCTCGTCCGCGATTCGTCAGCTCGCAGTCGTTCATGGCGATGCCAAAGCCAAGCCTCGTCGCGCCGGACCCGCGAGTCTGACCAGCGCCCTACAGTCTCGCGGCCCGGCCGCGGCTGGGGCGCCGGGTGCTGCTGTGACGCAGGAACCCGCCGTGACCGAGCCCGAAGCCCCGATTGCGAAAGCAGGTGAAGAGATCGATCTCGGGGATCCGGGCCTCTATCTGAATCGGGAGTTGACTTGGCTCAACTTCAACAGCCGGGTGCTGAACGAGGCCCAAGACGAGCGCAATCCCTTGCTCGAGCGCGCCAAGTTCCTGGCGATCGCCAGCTCCAACCTGGACGAGTTCTTCATGAAGCGGGTTGGCGGACTCAAGCAGCAAGTCGCCGCCAACGTTCACCAGCTGAGCGTCGATGGCCGTTCGCCGCAGGAGCAGATCGAGGCCTGCGCCGAGGCCGTCAAGGAGATGCAGCCCAGGATGCGGCAAGCCTATTTGGACCTGCTGAAGAGCCTGGAGCGCGAGGATATCGTCGTTGCCTCCTACGACCGGCTCACCGAACCACAGAAGGAAGAGGTGCGCCGACAGTACCGAGACAACATACTGCCGCTGGTTACACCGCTGGCCATGGATCCGGCGCATCCCTTTCCCTTCATCTCGAACCTCTCGCTGAACCTCTTGGTGACGCTGCGTTACCGCGACGAAGAAGAGCCGATGATGAACCGCATCAAGGTTCCGCTCGGTTCGGGGGTGCCGCGTTTCCTCTGTTTCGATGGGGGTCATCGCTTCGTTCCGCTCGAGGAGGTCATGGCGCACAACCTGGACCTCCTGTTCCCGGAGATGGAGATCGAGTCCTGCGAGGTCTTTCGAGTGACGCGCAACGCCAACACCGAGTTGGACGAAGAGCAGGCCGAAGATCTCCTCAGCATGATCGAGACAGAGCTCAGGTACCGGAAGTTCGCGCCTTTCGTGCGCCTGGAGATCCAGCAGAACATGGATCCGGTGCGCCGGGGCATGTTGGCGGCGGAGCTCGGTCTGGACGAGGTCGCGGATGTCTTCGAGTCCGATGTCCTGCTCGGCATGCGCGACCTGATGGCGTTGGTGGGTATCGAAGCGACGGAGCTCCACGATCCGGACCACCACCCGATCACCAATGTCAGGCTCCAGGAGTCGCGGAACATTTTCCATATTGTTCGGGAAGCCGGCTCGATCCTGCTGCAGTTTCCCTACGAGTCCTTCGCCGCATCCGTCGAGCGTTTCGTGCGCGAGGCGAGCCGAGATCCGAAGGTACGGGCGATCAAGATGACGCTCTACCGGACCTCCGCCGATACGGAAATTCTCGAATACCTGATAGAAGCGGCGCGCAACGGCAAACAGGTCGCGGTCGCCGTCGAGCTCAAGGCCCGTTTCGACGAGGCCGCCAACATCCGCTGGGCCAGCCGCTTGGAGGACGCCGGGATTCACGTCACCTACGGGGTCGTGGGTCTCAAGACCCACGCCAAGGCTATCCTCGTGGTGCGCCAGGACTATGCGGGTCTGCGCCGCTACGCGCACATCGGCACGGGCAACTACCATGCGGGCACCGCGCGCCTCTATTCGGACCTGGGCCTGCTTACCTGCGATGACGACATCGGTCACGACTT
This sequence comes from Kiloniellales bacterium, assembly GCA_030064845.1. Classification (NCBI taxonomy): domain Bacteria; kingdom Pseudomonadati; phylum Pseudomonadota; class Alphaproteobacteria; order Rhodospirillales; species Kiloniellales bacterium. Next base: position 12,399 of record JASJEC010000091.1, on the reverse strand, counting down.
GACCGAAATGTTCAACTACCTCACCAGCGGGTGTAAGCCGTCGCGCCACTACAGGAAGCTGCTGACCGCGCCCAAGTTCCTCAAGAAAGCCATGCTGTCGAAGATCGAGCGAGAGGTTGCCGTACACTCGAACGAGAAGCCCGGCTTGATTCGCTTGAAGACGAATGCGCTGGAGGACGCGGATATCACCGCCGCGCTCTACCGGGCCTCCCGGGCCGGCGTGAAGGTCGAGCTGATCGTACGCGACACCTGCCGCCTTCGTCCCGGCGTGCCGGAATTGTCGGAGAATGTCTCGGTCATCAGCGTGCTCGGACGCTTCCTCGAACATGCCCGGATTTATTATTTCCAGAACGGCGGCGAGGAGGAGTACTATATCGGGTCCGCCGATCTCATGCGCCGCAATCTGGAGCGCAGGGTCGAACTGGTCGCACCCATCGAAGACCCAGGTGCGCGCGAGGAACTGAAAAAGTTGTTCGATGTCCAGTTGGGCGACCAGCGCAACGTCTGGGACATGAGGCCGGACGGCAGCTACGTTCAGCGCCAACCGAGCGGCGCCGGTTCGGAGAGCACCGGGTGCCAGATGGCTCTGGTGAAGGCGGCCGAAAAGCGGCATTCCAAGGCCACGCGCCTGCGCCGCCTCAAACCGCGGGCCATTGCCCGGCGCAGCGTGCGCTGAGCAGGACTTGCTTATCCGACCCTCCATCGCGAGGCTGTAGCTGGCACCGTTGCCTCGCCCGAGACGCGGTCGGGCGAGGTCGACAGGAGGGTGAACAGGGAGGTTTCTCATGCAGGTTTCGGACATCCTGGAATCGAAGGGCGACCGGGTGGTCGCGATGCATCCCGAGGCTAGCGTTTGCGACGTGGCGGGTACTCTCAAGCAAGAGGGGATCGGTGCCGTCTTGGTCAGGGGGCGTGACGGCAAGATGCTAGGCATCGTCTCCGAACGGGATATTGTCCGTGAAGTCGCCGAGGAGGGGGCCGGTGCGCTGAGCAAGTCGGCCGCCGACCTCATGAGCCGCTCCGTGGTAACCTGCCGTCCCGACAGCAGTACCCAAGAGCTGATGGAGAAGATGCTGGCGGAACGCATCCGACACCTGCCGGTCTACGAGGGGGATGAACTCGTGGGTATCGTCAGCATCGTGGACGTCGTGAAAGGCGTGCTCGGTGACCTCAAGTGGCGGCAAGAAATGCTTCAAAAACAGGTCGTCAAAGCCGTCGGGTGGTCGACCGAAGAGGACTGAGAGCGGCCTTGCTTGCCTCTTGACGGACCGCAGATCCAAACGGCAGAACAATCGTGTGGGTCTTTGCGGGCCGAACGTGGCATAATGAGACTTCTGACCCTGAAGCCGGTGCCGGGACCTGCTCCCTGCCGACCGATCGCTTCCTGTCTGAATCACCCCAAACACTAGCATTTACAAATGGTAAAGACCTTTGTGATAGACCCGCATGAGGAGCAGGGGAAGACGCCCTTCCTGAGAGGGATTCTCACCAGCTCACTCCAACACGCCGGTTTGACTTTCGACGAGGCGTATGCCGTGGCCTCTGAAGTACGAGAACAGTTGGCGGAGCGGGACGAGGTTACCACCGAGGAACTTCGTGAAGTCGTGCTGCGATTGATCTCGGACTACGGCTCCGGCGCCGTGCAGCGCTACGAGCGACCGGCGGCCATGCCGGGCACGCTCCTGGTCCGCGATTCCGAGGGTGAGCTGACGCAGTTCTCGCGCGAGCAGCACCGCCGGATCCTGGAGTCGAGTGGCCTCTCGTATGAGGAATCGACAGCCGTCACCTCGTCGATCTTCACGCATCTCATGGACAAGAGCGTGAAGGAGATAGAGTCGAGTGAGCTGGGTTTTCTCACCTATCGCTACCTCCGATTGAAGCTTGGCTCCGAGACGGCTCGCCGCTATCTCGTGCTGGTCAAGTTCCTGAAGCGTGAGCGACCGATCGTGATACTGGTCGGTGGCGCTCCAGGAACGGGGAAGAGCGCCCTGGCGACCGAGATCGCTCAGCGCCTTCAAGTCGTGCGGATACAGTCGTCCGATCTGCTTCGGGAAGTGATGCGGATGATGATCCCCGAGCGGCTGGCCCCGGTGCTGCACCGGTCCTCCTATGACGCATGGCAGGCTCTGCCCGGTGCGGGGCAGTCAGGCAAGGGTCAGGCGTCGCTCCTGATAGACGGCTACCGGACGCAGGCCGAGTTGCTGACGGTACCTTGCGAGGCCGTCATCAAGCGCTCCCTGCGAGAGGAATCGTCATTGATTATCGAGGGTGTCCACGTCCATCACGCTATGGTCGAGATGGTGCCGGACCGAAGCGATGTGATCGTAATCCCCCTCATGCTGGCGGTGCTCAATAAGGAACGGCTGAGGGACCGCTTCAGGGGACGGGGGGAAAAGGTCGATCAACGTCGCGCAGAGCGTTATCTGACGCACTTCGATTCGATCTGGCGCCTCCAGTATTATCTGCTGTCCGAGGCCGACCGCCAGCAGATCCCCATCATCGCCAGCAATTACCGGGAACAGGTCATTCGCGACGCAATGGACGCCATTGTCAGTACACTTTCCGCGAAGCTGACCGCCCAACCACACGAGGTGTTTTCCAAGAGCAGATCCGGGTTTGACTGAATCGCCGGAGGCGATCCATCAGACCCGGTGAATCTGCTCTAAACCTAGGATGTAGAGCGGATTCACATGTTTTGTTGGCAACCACGCAGTGGTTCCATCTAAACATGATCCGCTCTAGGTGGGGCGGATGGTGTTTCGGAGGACATGTTTGCGGTTCGCGGGATGGCCCCTCCGAACCCGGGACCGCTCCAGGCGCGCCAGATCCCTGATCTTGAAGGCCGGGTAAAGTTTCAAGACTGATCGGAGGCGCTGCGACGGGCGATCATGCGTCGCGCCAGGTCCCGCTTGTCCTCGTTGGTCAGCAGCGCCTCGGCCAGGGGAAGCACCATGCGGTTTTCCCAGTTCAAGTGGCGCCGTTGCATGGCACAGAAGGCGCCGACGTTCCATTGGAACCGAGCCGGATCGGCGGGAGAGCCGCCATCGGCGATCGCCCGCAGATCCTTGACGATCAGGTCTGCAAGACCGTTGTCGGATTCGTGCTCGAGGATGAGCTGGTCGAGAATGTCACGAAGGTTGCTTTCCGGCGGTTGCCGCGAGCCTAGCCTGGGGAAGAGATCGAGCTCCTCGTCCTCTACGTGCAGCGGCAGGTCATTGGTCAGGTAATCGAGGACCGACGCGGCCCAGTCGGCGACCGGCTCGGGTTTCGATGCGCTGATGAGCGCCTCCAGAGTGCTGCAGATCTCCAATTGCCGATCGTGATCTTGCAGGATCAGCTCGACCGGATCCGGCAGAGGTTCGTTCCCGCCGCCTGCCGAAACCTGGGTGTTGTCGGCTGTCTTGCGCATGGTCCTTCGGCGTCCTGTCTCGAGCCGCTCGCCCTCTGTTCTCTCGTTCGGGGCCGGTCCGGGAGGGCGGGTTGCCGAGGCTTAGAGCTTCCGGTGTTCCGGGCCGGCCCAACTGCAATGCTCGCGGACCGGTGTTCGCGCATCCATGACCTGGATCAATTATCCGGTCCACGCCGGCTTCATCGCCTGATTGCATCTGCGCCGATCCGGCCGAGAGCCCCAAATTCTTGCGCTAAGTCAATGCGGAGGGAAGGGGCGGGCTCTATGCATCTGATTTAGGCTAATGTTTGTTCGTCTGGCTGGGATCGGTGCCCAGCCAAGACCGGAGAACAAGGGGCGAGCAGCGTCCCGACTAGGATCGGTGGGGCCAATCGGGGCCGCGGCAGGGTGTTTGGGGGAGAAGGAAACGTGAGCGGCAAGATCCTCCTGGTAGAAGACGAGGCCGCGATACGCGAGATGGTAGATTTTACCCTGTCTCGGGCGGGGTTCTCGTGTGTCGGGGTCGCCGATACGAACCAAGCCGAAGAAGAGCTGATCCGAGAAACGCCCGACCTGATCTTGCTCGACTGGATGCTGCCGGGACAGTCGGGAATCGACTTCGCCCGGCATCTGAAGAAGGATGACAGCACCCGCAGCATACCGATCATCATGCTGACCGCCCGCGATGCCCAGGAAGACAAGATCCGCGCGCTCAAGCTGGCGGCCGATGACTACATCACCAAGCCTTTCGCTGACGGGGAACTGGTTGCCCGGATCGAAGCGGTCTTGCGTAGATCTCGGCCCGAGGCGACGGATGCCTTGGTAAAGGTCGGCGGATTGATCCTCGATCCCAGGAGCCACCGGGTTTTTGCCACGGATCAGAGTCTCGAACTGGGGCGCACCGAGTTCAGGCTGCTGCACCTGTTCATGACCCACCCCGACCGCGTCTATAGCCGAGGGCAACTGCTGGATCTGGTGTGGGGACGGAATCTGCACGTGGGAGAACGGACGGTCGACATGCACGTCAGCAACCTCCGCAAGGCCTTGGAGCCACACGGCCATGACGGGATGATTCAGACGGTGCGCGGAGTCGGTTACCGCTTTTCTACACGGGATTAGGCATGCTCAAGGCCTGGCGCGACGAGTTCCTATGCCTCCTGGCCGCCGGACTCGTCCTGCTGTCGTTGGGGGTGGTCGTCGGGCACACGGGTATGCTTCTCGGCGCGGGATTGGCCGCATACTTCGGCTGGCATCTCCTCAACCTTTTTCTGCTGTACCGCTGGGTCGTCAGCAGCCGCCGGTTTCGTCCGCCGGTTTCCCTCGGCGTATGGGAAGCCGTCTTCGACGGGTTGCAGCGCCGGCAACTCGGCAATCGCCGGCGAAGGCGCAACCTGGTCGAGCAGGTCCGCCAGCTGCGCGACGGCGGCGAACGGCTGCCCGACGCGCTGGTCCTGCTCGATGCCGACCACTGCGTACTCTGGTTCAACAAGTCGGCCAAGCGCCTTCTGGGCCTTCGCCGGCAGGAGGACCTGGGCCGAGAAATCACCGAGATCGTCCAGTATCCGGCTCTCCAGGACATGCTCGCCGGAATCGGGTCGAGCCGGCAATTGGAGATTGCTTCTCCAGCCAATGGCGCCTGGATGCTGAGCGTTCAGACCTCGGGATACTTCGGCCCGGAAAGGCGGTGCGTGCTGATCGCCCGAGACATCACGGCGTCCTATCGGATCGAGGAGGTCCGGCGAGATTTCGTAGCCAACGTCTCCCATGAGCTGCGCACGCCGATTACCGTTTTTCGCGGCTATCTGGCAGCGATGCGGGATGACGCCGATCTCTCGAGGTGGGAGATCCCCCTGGCCTCGATGAACGAGCAGGCCCAGAGGATGCAGGATCTCGTCAACGATCTGCTCTTGTTGTCGCGCCTCGAGATGACCCGCCCCGCGCAGCCCGTTGATCTCGTAGCCGTGCCCGCGATGCTGGAATCAATCGTCACCCAGGCTCGCGCGCTCAGCGGGACGAAGGGTCACGACATATCGCTGGATTCCGATCCCGACCTCCTCTTGTTCGGCAGGGAGGACGAGCTGCACAGCGCTTTCTCGAACCTGGTGGTCAACGCCGTACGGCATACACCGCCGGAGACGCGTATCGCCATCTCGTGGGCGGGGACACCCGACGGTGCCTGTCTGACGGTTCAGGACTTTGGTCCTGGCATCGCCGCCTCTCACCTCCCCCGCCTGACGGAACGCTTCTACCGGGTCGACAGTAGCCGTTCCAGAAAGGACGGCGGTACCGGGCTCGGTCTGGCGATCGTGAAACACGTGCTGGAGCGCCATGACGCCGAGTTTAGGATTGCCAGCGAGCCGGGTCGCGGCAGTGTCTTCAGCTGTCATTTTCCTGAGGAGTTGGTGAACATTTATCGGACAAAGATCCGGACCAGGAAGAACGCATGAGGCGAGGTCCGTGCGGGAGCGGGCCCCTCTATGTCAGACAAATTACAGAGATATGACACTGATATAACAAAACCATGACAATCGGATGCCATTGTCCTTCGCTAGTCGGCTGAAACCGGTCTGCTTCTGAGAGAGGAGGGGCGCGGTCGCCAAACGTACAACAGGGGAGGAAGGACGTGGACCGCAAATTCGTTCTGATCGCAACTGCAGTGGCCGGTGCCCTGGCTCTTTCCGCGTCGGCGGAGGCCCGAGATCTGATCCAGAACAAGGGATCGGACACACTGGTCAATGTGGCTCAGGCTTGGGCCGAGGCTTATCGTGAAATCGATCCCAACGTTGCCGTCGCGGTGAGCGGTGGCGGCTCGGGAACAGGCATCGCCGCGATGATCAACGGCACGGTCGACATTGCCAATGCCAGCCGCGCCATGAAGGCGAAGGAAATCGAGCTCGCCAAGTCCAAGGGCCAGAACCCGATCGAGCACGTCGTGGGTTACGACGCGCTTGCCGTGTTCCTGCACAAGGACAACCCCATGAAGGCGATCTCTCTCCCACAGCTCGCCGACATCTATGGCGAGGAGGGCAAGACCGAGAACTGGAGCGAGATGGGGATCGAGGTTCCCGGCTGCAAAGGTCAGGAGATGGTTCTGGTCAGCCGTCAGAACAACTCCGGCACCTACGCCTATTTCCGCAAGGCCGTTCTCGGCAAGAAGCGTGACTACAAGATGGGAACGCGCGATATGCATGGCTCGAAGGACGTCGTCGATCTGGTCGAAAAGACCCCCTGTGCGATCGGCTACAGCGGCCTGGCCTATGCGACCGACCACGTGAAGCTGGCCTGCGTCACCAAGGACGACGGCGGCGACTGCGTGATGCCGACGGTGGCGAGCGCCAGCGACGGCAGCTACCCCATCGCCCGGCCGCTGCTCATGTACACGAACGGCGAGCCGACCGGGACGATCAAAGAGTATCTGGATTGGATCCTCAGCGACGAGGGTCAGTGCATCATCTCGAAAAAGGGCTATGCGCCCGTGCGCGATGTAGCCTGCAACTAGCGGGCAGAGATCCAGAGCGAAGCTTCGGGAGTGCGGTGCGGCCAAAGCGACCTCGCCGCACTCCCTCGCACCAAGCCATCTTTTGCAAGCCGTCCTATTCGGCCTTCCGCTCGGGGCTCCCGGGGATGAAATGCGGAGCGATATGCCATGTCTCTCTATGAAGAACGCCTGTCAAAAGATCTCTCGCAGATAAATGACGCCGTCGCCGGCCTGGGAGCGAGGGTAGAGCAAGCCCTGATAAACGCCGTGAAATCGAGCCTTGACGCCGACAGGGCGCTGGCCAACCGGACCGTGATTGGGGACCACCCGATCAATCGTACGACGCGCGAGATCACGCGCCTTTGCTACGCCTTCCTCGCGGTCCACCAGCCGAGCGCCGGCCATCTGAGGCAAATCTCCTCGATCGTAAGCCTGGTCGGCGAGCTGGAGCGGATCGGTGACTACGCGGTGACCATCGCCCGCGAAGCCCTGCAGCTACCCCATCCGCCCTCAGGCGTGCTGAGGCAAGAGATGGAGGACATGGCGGAGCAAGCCCAGACCTGTCTCGAACGTTCGGTCGCCGCCTTCAAGGACAAGAATGTCGAGCTGGCTCGCGAGACCTTGCTCATGGCATCGCAGGCCAAGGGCCGAGGGGACATGATCTACGCCGACCTGGTCGATGAGAGCGAGAAGAAAGGCGAGCGTATTCGCTATCTCTTCGACATGCTGATCACGATCGGCCGCCTGAAGCGGGTAAGCGATCGGGCGAAGAACATCTGCGAAGAGACCCTGTTCACGATCACCGGCGAGACCAAGCCGCCCAAGGTCTATCGGGTTCTTTTCCTGGACCACCACAACAACTGCCAGAGCCAAATTGCCGAGGCCGTGGCGCGCCGAACATTCCCCCACAGCGGCGAGTTCAGCAGCGCCGGACGCAGCAATGCGGCCGACTTGACGCCCGGTTTGTTTCGGTTCTTGGAATCGCAAGGACTGGCCCTGGGGCCGATCAAGCCGAAGGTCTTGGAACCGGATGTCGAGAAGGCGGCCGGGTACGATGTCATCGTCAGCCTGAGCGGGCCGATCACCGACTATCTGCCAGGTCAGCCGTTCCGCACCGTTTTTCTCGAATGGGACGTGGGATCCGTGCCGGAAGGCCTGACCGAGGCCGATGCCGGGCAGAGCTATCTGCCGATGCACCGTGAGATCAGTGCCCGCGTGCGCGACCTGATGGAAACGCTGCGTGGCGCGGAGGCTAACTGACATGGCCGAGATCACGGAAGCCGAAGCCCGCGCAGCAGGCGCCGCTCTGCCGCAGGACGATATCGACCGGCGCAACACCGACTGGTACATCGACAAACTGGTCCAGATACTGGTCTTTCTGGGTGGCATCTCGGCGATCATTTTCATCATCGGAATCTTCGTGTTCGTCACCCGGGAAGGCTTCGGGTTTCTCCTGGACACCTTCGATTTCGCTGAGTTCTTCGGATCACCACGCTGGAAGCCGACGTCCGAGTACCGGCCGACCTACGGAATTCTCGCGCTCATCGCAGGGACGGCGAGCGTAACGGGCCTGGCAATGGTGGTGGCGATTCCCTTCTCGCTGGGAGCGGCCATCTACATCGCGGAGTTCGCCACTGGAAAGACCCGCGAAGCGCTCAAGGTTCTGGTCGAGCTCTTGGCCGCCATTCCTTCGGTGGTCTGGGGCTTCATCGGCCTGACCATCATGAATCCCCTCATCATCCAGACCTTCGATGTCCCCGTGGGTCTCAACGTGCTCAATGCCGGCATCATCCTGGGACTGATGGCGGCGCCGATCATGACCTCCATCGCCGAGGACGCGCTCAAAGCGGTGCCGGATCGCTACCGCGAGGCCGCCGAGGCCATGGGCGCGACGCGCTGGCAGGTGATCTTCAAGGTCGTTCTGCCGGCGGCCAAGAACGGTCTGCTGGGCGCCGTGCTCCTCGGGGTTGGGCGCGGGTTCGGCGAGACCATGGCGGTGCTCATGGCGAGCGGCCATTCGATCAACCTGCCGGACAGCATCTTCGATTCCGTCCGGGCCCTGACGGCGACGATCGCCGCCGAGTTGGGCGAGACCGCGGTTGGCTCCGAGCACTACCGCGCGCTCTTCACGATCGGGATCTTCCTGTTCGTGATCACCTTCATCATCAACCTGACTGCCGACCTGATCGTGCGCGGCATTCGCAAGAGCTGAGCGCGGGGAGGATCGCCACGATGTTCGCAGCAACCGACGTCAACCTGAACAACAACCGCCGCCAGGGGCTCATCCGGATCCTGTTCATGATGATGACCGCCCTGCTGATCCTGCCGGTGCTGATCATCCTCGCCACCTTGATCTACAAGGGCGGCCCGGCGATCTCGCTGGAATTCCTGTTCAGCGAGCCGACCGACGGCATGACCGCCGGCGGGTTGTTCCCGGCTCTGGTCGGCACCGTCTGGCTGGTCGCGGTGGCGCTCCTGATTTCGGTGCCGCTCGGCGTTGCGGCGGCGCTCTATCTCAGCGAGTTCGCGCCGGACAACTGGTTCACCAGGGTCATCAACCTGGCGATCATCAACCTGGCGGGCGTCCCTTCCATCGTCCATGCGCTGTTCGGCGTCGGGGCCTTCGTGCTGTTCTTCGGCTTCGGCACGAGCATCCTGGCGGCCAGCCTCACCCTGGCGATCATGACGCTGCCGCTCATTATCGTGGCGACGCGGGAGTCGCTGCAGGCCGTGCCGCTGGCGTTCCGCGAAGCCTGCTGGAACATGGGCGCGACACGCTGGCAGACCATTCAACGTGTGGTCTTGCCGAACGCCGTGAGCGGGATCCTGACCGGCGTGATCCTCGAGGTGTCGCGCACCACGGGCGAGACCGCGCCGATCATGTTTACCGGCGCCGCCTTTTTCCTGCCGTTCCTGCCGCAGAGCGTCTTCGATCAGACCATGGCGCTCTCGCTGCATCTCTTCGTGGTTTCCACTCAGGTCCCCGGCGTTCCGGATGAGCTGCCCTATGGCGTAGCCCTGGTCCTGATCGCCATGGTGCTTCTCATGAACGCCCTTTCGATCGCGTTTCGGGTTTATCTGCGGGGGAAAAAGAAATGGTAGAGACGCTGAGCGAAGCAGCGGCGTTGTCCGAGGCCTCGCCGCCACCTATGCGAGTTGCCGAAGACGCGCCGGTGAAGCTTGCGGTACGCGATCTTTCGATCGCCTACGGCGGCAAGCCGGCCTTGGTCGGGGTCAACCTCGAGATCCGCGAGAACGAGATCTTCGGGATCATCGGGCCGGCCAACAGCGGCAAGACCTCGTTCCTGAAGGCCCTCAACCGGATGGACATGTTCAATCCGGCGATGCAGGTTTCGGGCGACGTCCTGTTCAACGGCCGCGACGTGCGCCGCTGGCGCAACGTCTATGCCCTGCGCCAGCGCATCGGCGTGGTCTTCCCCCTGCCGGTAGGCCTGCCGATGACGGTTTACGACAACGTCGCCCTGGCGCCGCGGCTTTCCGGTGTCCGAAGCAAGAGCGACCTGGACGAAGTCGTCGAAAGATGCCTAAGGCGGGCGGCCCTCTGGGACGAGGTCAAGGACCGCCTCGGCTCGCTCGGCAGCCTGCTCTCGGGCGGCCAGCAGCAGCGCCTAACCATCGCGCGTGCCTTGTCGCAGGATCCGGATCTGCTGATCCTTGACGAGTTCTCCATCGCCGTTGACCCGGTCACGACGATGCGGATCGAGGATGTTCTCAAGGAACTGCGGCGAGAGATGACCATCATCCTTGTGACCAACCTCACACAGCAGGCACGCCGGCTGGCCGATCGCACGGCCTTCTTCCTGACTGGGAGCTGCGTGGAAATCGGCGATACCGAGGCCCTCTTCACGGGGCAGGTAGCCGACACCCGGACCGCCGACTACATCGCCGGCCGGTTCGGTTGACGACGGCAAAGGCGCGAAGACAGATTTGATGGAGATGGCCATGGACATGGCAAGACAGATGGACGCGGAACTGCCCGAACAGGCCCCCGAGAATGCCATCCTGACGCACGGCCTCAACCTCTGGTACGGCGACTTCCAGGCGCTCTACGACGTCAATCTGGACATCAAGAAGGGCATTATCACCTCCCTGATCGGCCCTTCCGGGTGCGGCAAGACGACCTTCCTGCGCAGCATCAACCGCATCAACGAGCGGCTAGGCTACGTCAGCATCGAGGGTTCGATTGCGGTTTACGGCCATGACATCTATGGCGCGGGCGTCGAGCTCGCTCAGGTGCGCAAGCAGGTCGGCATGGTGTTCCAGCGCCCCAATCCCTTGCCCATCTCGATCCGCGACAACGTGCTGTTCGGCTTCAATATCCACGGCGAGGGCAGCCGGCGTATGCACAAGAGCGAAAAGGACGAGATTGTCGAAGCCGCGCTGCGCCAAGTCCTGCTCTGGGACATGGTGAAGGACCGCCTGGACAGCAAGGCGACCAAGCTGTCCCTCGAGGAGCAACAGAAGCTCTGCATCGCGCGGCTCCTGCCGGTCAAGCCCACCGTCCTGTTGATGGACGAGCCCTGCTCGGCGCTCGATCCCAAGGGCACGGAAGCCGTGGAGGAGCTGATCTGGGGGCTGAGCGGCGACTACACGATTGTGATCGTGACTCACAACATGGCGCAGGCCCGGCGGGCCAGCAATGAAAGCATCTTCATGCTGATGGGGAAGGTCGTCGAGCATACCGACACGGCCCAGATGTTCGTGACTCCGGCGAAGCAGGAGACCGCGGACTACATCGAGGGCCGCTACGGCTGAACCGGCCGCCCCCCGAAGACGTAAACCTCCTGTTGCTCCGGGCCGGTCCTTGGCGGGAGGATCGGTGCTGCCTCGTAAATCCATGACACTGCGGTGCAGCAGATTTCCTGTGCAATCCCAGATGTGGACAAACAAGTTGCGCTAGATCAATGTCCATGGCAGCTTCATTGTCTATCTATCTGATATTGCGTAACCTTAATTTTGCCCGAGGCGGGCATTCTTAGCGCAAGGGAGCAAGCAGGCTTGGTTTCGGTAAAGGGAACGAGGCCTTACAAAGAACAACGAATGGGGGAAGTGGCATGAAAGCAACAATCACGGATATACGAGGCGTGGGGCCGAGCACGGCACGCGCTCTCGAGGCGCAGGGGCTCGGGACCGTCGACGCCTTGGCGACGGCGGAGGTCGGCAAGGTATGCGCCGTTCAGGGATTCGCCGAGGCCCGGGCCGTCGAGGTGATCGCCGCAGCCGCTGCCTTGCTGGCAGCCGCTGAGCGGCCTGAAGCGAAGGAGAGCTCGGACGAACCCTCGCCGGCTGAAGAGCAAGCGCCGGAGTCGAAAGAAGAGAAAAGCGAAAAGAAGAAGAAAAAAGACAAGAAAGCGAAAAAGAAAAAAGATAAGAGAAAAAAGAAAGATAAGAAGAAGAAGAAAAAGAAGTAGCGAGCTTTACCCCTCTTGTTGGAGACCCCAGAAGATCTATTGTTCCCGGCGACCCATCGCCTGGGACTGGGGCGATCGTTCCGGTCATTCCGTCGCAGCCG
>JASJEC010000090.1 GCA_030064845.1 Kiloniellales bacterium | reverse complement strand
CTCAAAGTGCTCTATCGCGGCGCCGAGACGCTGATCCTCGACGAGCCGACCGCCGTCCTGACGCCCCAGGAGACCGACTACCTCTTCCGGATCCTCCGCCGCCTCAAGGAGGAGGGCAAGACCGTCCTTCTGATCACCCACAAGCTCCAGGAGATCATGGACGTCACCGACCGGGTGACCGTGATGCGGACGGGCGCGGTGGTCGGCACCAAGCGGACCGAGGAGACCTCCAAGGAGGAGCTCGCGGAGATGATGGTCGGCCGTAAGGTCCTGCTGCGAGTCGAGAAGGCTCCGGCGGAACCCGGGGAGGCGCTGCTCCAGGTCGAGCAGTTGAGCGTCGTCGACCGGGCCGGGGTGGCGCGGGTCAAGGACGTCAGCTTCGAGGTCCGGGCCGGCGAGATCGTCGGCGTCGCCGGGGTCTCGGGCAACGGCCAGAGCGAACTGCTCGAGGCCTTGGCCGGCCTGCGCGACGCGTCTTCCGGGCGCATCCTTCTGCACGGCCGCGACCTGGCGGCGCTGCGCGGGTCCGGCAGGCCGCGCACGCTGCGCCGCCTCGGCCTCGCCCACGTTCCCGAGGACCGGCACCGCATGGGCATGATCGCCTCCTTCGACGCCAGCGAGACCGCCGTGCTCGGCTACCACGACCTGCCGGACTTCAACGGTCCGCTGCTCAGCCGCCGCCCGGACATTCTCGGCCACTGCCGCGGCCTGATGGCGGCCTTCGACGTGCGGCCGGCCGACCCCGTCTTGCGCACCGGCTCCTTCTCCGGCGGCAACCAGCAGAAGCTGGTCCTGGCCAGGGAGCTGGAGCGCGACCCCTCGGTGGTGCTGGTCGGCCAGCCGACCCGCGGCGTCGACATCGGCGCCATCGAGTTCATCCACCGGCGGCTGGTCGCGCTGCGCGACGCGGGTAAGGCGGTGGTGCTCGTCTCGGCCGAGCTCGAGGAGGTGCTCAGCCTGTCGGATCGGCTGCTGGTCATGTGCGACGGCCGGATCCAGGGACCGATCGATCCCCGGACCGCCGACCCCCGCGAAATCGGCCTGATGATGGCCGGCGTCGAGGGCGCGGCGGCGTGACCCGGCTGGCCGTGCCGCGCTGGGTCGATCTGGCGCTCATCCCGCTGATCAATCTGCTGGCCGCGCTGGTGCTCAGCGGGCTGGTCGTGATCGCGGTCGGCGAGTCGCCCTGGATCGCGCTGCGCGCGCTGGTGCTGGGCGCCGTGGGGTCGTGGGAGCAGTTCGGCTTCACGCTCTACTACACGACCAACTTCATCTTCACCGGGCTGGCCGTCGCCATCGCCTTCCACTGCGGCCTGTTCAACATCGGCGGCGAAGGACAGGCCATGCTGGGCGGGCTCGGCGTCACGCTGCTCTGTCTGGCGCTCGGCGGCTGGCCTTGGCCCGTGGTGCTGCCCCTGGCGATCCTCGCGGCGGCGGCCTTCGGCGGCGCCTGGGCCTTCCTGCCCGGCTACCTCCAGGCGGCGCGCGGCAGCCATACGGTCATCACGACCATCATGTTCAACTTCCTGGCCGCGATCCTGCTCAACTATCTCCTGGTCGAGGTCCTGATCGCGCCGGGCCAGCAATCGCCGCAGACGGTGCGCTTCGACGAGTCGACCTTCCTGCCCTATGCCCACGAGCTGCTGCAGGCGCTCGGCCTCGAGACCGGCCGCTCGCCGCTCAACATCACCTTCCTCTGGGCGCTCGCCTGCTGCCTCCTGATCTGGCTGTTCCTCTGGCGCAGCCGCTGGGGCTACGCGCTGCGCGCCGTCGGGGCGAACGAGCGGGCGGCGGTCTTCGCCGGCATCTCGCCCGGGCGCAACATCGTGCTCGCCATGGTTATCTCGGGCGCCCTCGCCGGCATGATGGGCGTGAACGAGATCATGGGGGTGCAGCACCGGCTGATGCTCGGCTTCACCGCGGGTTTCGGCTTCACCGGGATCGCGGTCGCCCTCATGGGCCGCAACCACCCGGTGGGCGTTATCTTCGCCGCGCTGCTGTTCGGCGCGCTCTACCAGGGCGGCTCGGAACTCGCCTTCGACATCCCCACCTTCACGAGCGACATGGTGGTGGTCATTCAGGGCCTGGTGATCCTGTTCTGCGGCGCCCTCGAGAACATCTTCCGGCGCCCGATCGAAGCGCTCTTTGCCGCCGCCCCGGGGAGCGCGTGATGGGCGAGGCCCTGCTGATTCTCCTGCTGCTGGCCGACGCCACGGTGCGCCTGGCGACGCCTCTGGTGCTTGCGGCCTTCGCAGGCATGATCGCCGAGCGCTCGGGCGTGATCGACATCGGGCTCGAGGGCAAGATGCTGGCCGGCGCCTTCGCCGCGGCGGCGGCGGCGGCGGTCTCAGGCTCGGCCTGGGTCGGCATGCTCGCGGCCGTCTTGGTCTCCACGGCCTTCGCGCTGGTCCACGCCTACGCCTGCGTCACCCACAACGGCAACCAGGTGGTCTCGGGGATGGCGATCAATATTCTGGTCGCCGGCCTGGGGCCGACGCTGGCGATCGCCTGGTTCGGCCTGGCCGGCCAGACGCCCGCCTTGGAAGGCGGGGCGCGCTTCGTCGGCTGGGCCCTGCCGTTGTCCGAGACGCTGGAAACCGTGCCCCTGTTCGGCCCGCTCTACGCCGAGCTGGTGAGCGGGCACAACTCCTTGGTCTATCTGACCATCGCCCTGGTGCCGCTGCTGGCGGTCCTGATCTACCGCACCCGCTTCGGGCTGCGGCTGCGCGCTGTGGGCGAGAACCCCCAGGCGGTCGACACGGCCGGGATCTCGGTCGCCTTCCTGCGCTACCGGGCGATGATCCTCTGCGGCGCGCTCTGCGGGATCGCCGGCGCCTATCTCTCCACGGCCCACGCCGCCGGTTTCGTGCGCGACATGACCGCCGGCAAGGGCTACCTGGCGCTGGCGGCCATGATCTTCGGCAAGTGGCGGCCCGTGCCGACGGTGCTCGCCTGCCTGCTCTTCGCCTTCGCCGAGGCGCTGCAGATCCGTCTCCAGGGCGTCGAGATCCCCGGGGTCGGCGAAATTCCGGTGCAGGTCATCCAGGCGCTGCCCTATGTCCTGACCGTGGTACTCTTGGCCGGCTTCGTCGGCCGGGCCGTGGCGCCCAAGGCCAGCGGCATCCCCTACGTGAAGGAACGATGAGCCAGCTCGAAGACATGATCGCGGCGGCGGCGCGGGCCCGGGAGAACGCCCACGCGCCCTATTCCGGCTTCCGGGTCGGCGCCTGCCTGCGCGGGGCGGGCGGAGGCCTCTATGCCGGCTGCAACGTCGAGAACGTCGCCTATCCCCAGGGCCAATGCGCCGAGGCCGGCGCCATCGGCGCCATGGTCGCCGCCGGCGAGCGCCGGATCGCCGAAGTGGTCGTCCTGGCCGGGGGCGAGCCGCTGTGCACCCCCTGCGGCGGTTGCCGCCAGCGGCTCGCCGAGTTCGCCGGGCCCGAGACGCCGGTCCACGTCTGCGGGCCGGACGGCCTCAGGGCCAGCTTCAGCCTGGGCGAACTCCTGCCCCACGGTTTCACCTTCGAGCGGAGCGGCCATGGCGGATAACCTGAAAGCCATGGCCGGGCGTGTGCTGCCGCTGATCGATCTGACGTCGCTCAACGACGGCCGGGACGACGACGTCGCCGGGCTCTGCGCCATGGCGGTGACGCCGCGAGGTCCCGTGGCCGCGGTCTGCCTCTGGCCCGAGCACGTCGGCGAGGCCCGCGCGCGCCTGGACGGCAGCGGTGTCGCCATCGCCACGGTGATCAACTTCCCCGCGGGCGCCTGCGACCCGCCACGTTCGGCCCTGGCGGCTGGGCGGGCGCTCGACGCCGGCGCGGACGAGATCGACCTCGTACTGCCGTTCGAGACCTGGCTGGCCGGCGACCGGGCGGCCGCGATCGCCGTGGTGTCCGAGGTCCGGCGGGCGATGGGCGAGAGCGGTCTGCTCAAGGTGATCCTGGAGACCGGTGCGCTCGGCGCCGCCAAGACCATCGAGGCTGCAGGGCGCGCGGCGATCGAGGCGGGCGCCGACTTCCTCAAGACCTCGACCGGCAAGCGGCAGCCCGGCGCGACCCTGGACGCGGCCCGGGCCGTTCTCGCGACGATCGAGGCCCACGACCGGTCCGTCGGCTTCAAGGCCTCGGGCGGCATCCGCACGACCGCCCAGGCCGGCGAGTACCTGGCGCTGGCCGACCGCATTCTGGGGCCCGACTGGGCCAGCGCCGGCACCTTCCGCATCGGCGCCTCGAGCCTGCTGGACGACGTCCTCGCCACGCTGGAGGCCTGATGCCCGAGGCGGCCTTCTTCCCCCAGGAGATCATCCGCCGCAAGCGCGACGGCGCCGCGCTTACCGGGGACGAGATCGCGTTCCTGGTCCGCGGTCTCGCCGACGGCACGATCACCGAAGGCCAGGTCGCCGCCTTCGCCATGGCGGTGTACTTCCAAGGTATGGCCGGGCCGGAGTGCGCCGCACTGACCCGGGCGATGACCGCCTCCGGCGTCACGCTCGACTGGCGGGAAATCGACCGGCCGGTCGTCGACAAGCACTCGACCGGTGGGGTCGGGGACAAGGTCAGCCTGGTGCTGGCGCCCATCGTGGCCGCCTGCGGCGCCGCCGTGCCGATGATCTCCGGCCGCGGCCTGGGCCATACCGGCGGGACGCTGGACAAGCTCGAATCGATCCCCGGCTACGGCGCCGTGCCAGGCCTGGCGCGTTTCAAGGCCGTGGTCGCCGACGTCGGCTGCGCGATCATCGGCCAGACCGACGAACTCGCCCCGGCCGACCGCAGGCTCTACGCCATTCGCGACGTCACCGCGACGGTCGAATCGGTCCCCCTGATCACCGCCTCGATCCTGTCGAAGAAGCTGGCCGCCGGTCTCGGGAGCCTGGTGATGGACGTCAAGGTCGGCAGCGGCGCCTTCATGACCGGCATCGAAGAGGCGCGCGCCCTGGCCGACAGCATCGTCGAGGTCGCCGCCCAGGCGGGCCTGCCGACCACCGCGCTGATCACCGACATGAACCAGGTGCTCGGCCGCACCGCGGGCAACGCCCTGGAGGTCGCGGAGTGCCTCGACTTCCTGACCGGCGCGCCGGCGGAACTGCGCCTGCGGGAGGTGGTTGTCGCCCTGGCCGCCGAGATGCTCGGCCTCGCCGGCCTGGCGGGTGGCGAGGTCGAGGCGCGCGACCGGGTCGAAACGGTCCTTAGCAGCGGCGCCGCCGCCGAGCGCTTCGCCCGCATGGTGGCGGCCCTCGGCGGGCCGACCGACCTTCTGGAGCGGTCCGGGGCCTACCTGCCGGCGGCCGAGACCGTCTTGCCCGTGGCGCCCGACCGGCCCGGGCGCGTCGCCGCGCTAGACACGCGGGCGGTCGGCCTCGCCGTGATGGCCTTGGGCGGCGGGCGGCGGCGCGCGGAGGATGCGGTCGATCCCGCCGTCGGGCTGAGCGAGGTCGCCGGTCCAGGCGAGGCCGTGGGGCCCGACCGCCCCCTCGCGCTGGTCCACGCCCGCGACCGGGACGCCGCTCTGGCGGCGGCCGCCGCGCTCAAACGCGCGGTCACCATCGGCGACGGCGGGCCGCCGCCCGGCTCTTTGATCCACGCGCGGGTCGCGGGCCCGGCCTGATCCCGGCGGCGCCACCGGCGGCGGCCCGCCGGGCGATCAGCAGGCGTCGCGATAGATGCCGATGTCGTTGAGTTGCCGGCGGTCGAGATCCCGGAGCGCGCGCTCGTAAGCGAGCGAGCGGCGGTCTTCCGACAGCGAACTGCCGGACCCGAACCAGAGGGCCAGGGACTCGCGCAGGTTCAACCGGCGCCCGAAGAGCGGCCTGGAGCGGTTCTCTGTCGTAGGCAGCGTAGAGACGTAAGCCATGACATGTGTCCTTGCAGCAAGGCCGCCACCCTGCATCGGGTCAAGCGGCACCGGTTGTCTAGAGGGCTCACATACCGCCGGTGTGTTCCGGACACCACTGCCGAATCCACAGCCGGGGCATGCGAAAAAATCAAAGACGCCTTAACGGATTAGAAACCCGAGCGTCTACGCGCCGGGAAACCGGCCGGATCAGTGCGTCCCGTCGCGGCGGCGATAAATTCCGTTCTCCAGGGCGCCGAAGAAGCGGTCGACGGCCGGATGGCGGATCGGCGCGCCCGAGGTGTCCGGCTCCAGGTTCCGTTCGCTGACGTAGGTGCTGTGGTCCGCGTCGTCGACCAGCACGTGGTACCACGGCCGATCCTTGGGCGGCCGGCTGCGCGCCACCTTCTCGTACCACTCTTCGCTGCCCTGGAAGGTGGCGTCGACGTCGACGACCACGCCCCGGTAGTCGAACAACTTGTGGTGGATCAACTGGCCGACGTGGAACTTGGCCTCGAACCCCGTCATGGAACGCCTCCGCTGTTTGCCAGCCCCTAGCTGGTGACGGATGGTGACGACGACAAGTCAGGACGGTGCGGCGCGTTCCCTCTGCAGCCGGTGGAGCAGCAGCAGCAGGACAGCCGCCAGCACGATCGCGCCGCCAGCCAGGGTGGCGCCGCTCGGCGCCTCGTCGATCCATAGCCAGACCCAGAGCGGCGCGAGCCCGACCTCGATCAGCGCCAGCAGCGCGACCTCGGCGGCCGGCACGAAACGCGCGCCCGTGGTGATCAGGAGGAATCCCGCGCCGACCTGGCCGGTTCCCATGAGCAGGCAGAGCAGCAGATCGTTGGCGCCGATCGCCAGGTCGCCGCCGACCCAGATTGCCACCACGGCGCCGCCCAGGATGCCTCCCCCGCAGGTCGCGGGCACCATGTCCACCGTCTTGGCGCGCCGAATCACCATCAGCATGGTGGCGAAGCTGAGCACGGTGCCCAGGGCCGCCAGGTTGCCGGCGAGCCGGCCCGCGCCTAGGCCCTCGATCACCATGACGAGGATGCCGGCGGCGGCCCCGGCCATGGCGATCCAGGTAACCGGCGGCACCCGTTCGCCGAGGACCGCCCAGCCGAGCACGGCGGTCACGATCGGCGCCGCGCTCAGGACGAACATGGCGTTGGCCACCGTGGTCAGGTCGAGCGCCAGAACATAGAACACCGACCCGCCGCCGAAGGCGGCCGCGATCAGGAGGCCGCCCCGGCCCGTGGCGACGAAGGCGGCCGGCAGGCGGCGGCCGTAACGCAGCGCGAGGAAGGCCAGAAGCAGCAGGGTCATGAAGAGAAAGCGGTAGAAGATCACCTGCCAGATCCCGGCATCCTGGACCTGCCGCAGGATCAGCCCGCCGAAACTGAGGCAGACGCCTCCGGCCAGGATCATGGCGATCCCGATGACGTAGCGCCGCCGCGGCGGGTCCGTCTCCCGCTCCGGTTCCAGGGCGGAAGTCACCATCAGGCCAAGGCCGCGCAGTCGATGCACAGTGGCGCGGTCGGGTCGAGGTCGAGCCGCTTGAGGGCGATCGCCTCGCCGCATTGGACGCAATATCCGAACTCGCCCTCCGCCAGGCGCTGCAGCGTGGCCTCGATGCGTTTCAGCTCGATCTGCCGCCGCCGCTCGGTCTCCAGGGACATGGCCTGATCCTGCAGGGCGTCCATGCGCGACAGGCGGCCGACCCGGGTCTGATCGAGCTCCACCGGCCGGCGCCCTTCCGCGCTGGTCTCGCCGAGACGCAGCAGCTCGGCCCGGCGCGCCTTGAGCCTGGCCTCGAAGGCCGCGTAGTCCGGCTCCTCTGCCACGGGCGTGGTGTCCTCCAATGGTCCGAGAACGAGCCTACGCCATCGGTGCCGGCTCTCAAAGCGGCACACCGCCGCGACATTACCGAAAAGTAATCCCGGCGAAAGGCGGTGTTCACACCGGGACCACAGATGATGAGATGCAGCCGTCGCTCAGCGCGCCGGTGCGTATCGACACATCCCAGGAGGTAAGCCCGATGCATCATCTCTCTCCCAGCGCGCCCGATACGCCGGCCGCGCCCAGCGGCAGGGTCCGGCCGAGACCCGCGCTCGCCGTTCTGGCGCTGGCCCTGGCCGGCGCGGCCGTCGTCGGATCCCCCGCCTTCGCCCGTCCGGCGCCGCAGAGCTTCGCCGATCTGGTCGAGAAGGTCGCGCCGGCGGTGGTCACGGTAGCCACCGAGCGCAAGACGGCCGCGGAGAGCGCGCCGCAGGCGACGCCCGACATGCCGCTGCCGCCGGACTCGCGCTTTCGCGAGTTCTTCGACCGCTTCTTCGACCGCGACCAAATGGACCGTGAGGCACCGCGCGGCCGGGAGCATCGCGCCCAGGCCCTCGGCTCCGGCTTCATCCTGGACGGCGAAGGCACGGTGGTGACCAACAGCCACGTCGTGGCCGGCGCCTCGTCGATCACCGTGACCCTGAAGGACGGCGAGACCTTCGAGGCCGCGCTGCTCGGTCGGGACGAGAAAAGCGACCTGGCGGTCCTCAAGATCGACAGCGACGAGCGGCTCCCCTTCGTGACCTTCGGCGACTCCGACAAGGTGCGGGTCGGCGACTGGGTCATGGCGGTCGGCAATCCCTTCGGTCTCGGCGGCACGGTCACGGCCGGCATCGTCTCGGCCCGGGGCCGGGACATCAGCGGCGCCCTGGTCGATTTCCTCCAGATCGACGCCGCGATCAACCAGGGCAATTCCGGCGGCCCGGCCTTCAACGACGCCGGCGAGGTGGTCGGCATCAACACGGCCATCTTCACGCCCAACGGCGGCAGCGTCGGCATCGGATTCGCCATCCCGTCCAACATGGCGGCCCAGATCGTCGCCGATCTCAAGGACGACGGCCGGGTCGAGCGCGGCTGGTTCGGTGTGCAGATCCAGCCGGTCACCCCGGAGATCGCCGAGGGCTTCGGCCTCGACGACGCGCGCGGCGCCCTGATCGCCGTTGTCGAGCCGGACAGCCCGGCCGCCAAGGCAGGGGTCCAGGCGGGCGACGTGGTGCTTTCCTGGAACGGCGCCGCCGTTGAGGATCCGCGCGATCTGGCGCAACAGGTCGCGGCGACCAAGCCGGGCGACCGCGTCTCGGTGCAGCTGTGGCGCGACCGTGCGGAGCGCGGGCTCTCGGTCGAGACCGGCACCATGCCGACGGCCGAGCAGGTCGCCGCGGCGCCGGCCGTCGAGCAGCCGGCCGCCGGGGCCTCCAGCGTTCCGGGCACCGGGCTGACCCTGTCCGAGCTGACGCCGGAGCTGCGCAGCCGCTTCGCGGTCGATCCGGCGGTCTCCGGTGTCCTGATCACCAAGGTCGAAGACGGCTCGCCGGCGGGCGACCAGGGACTACGGCGCGGAGACGTCATCCTCAGCGTCGACTTGGTTCCCGTCGAAAGCCTGGACCAGGCGGTCGAGCGTCTCGACAGCCTGCGTGACGCCGGCCGCGAGGTCGTGCCCCTCATGGTCTCCCGCGAGGGCCGGCAGGGCTTCTACCCCTTGCGCCTAGCCGACGCCTGATAAGATCGGCAGGAGCGCGCGCCCGGGCCGCAAGGAATGCAGCCCGGGCGCTTCTTGCCGTGTTAACGTCCGGACCGGACGCCGGGGTGCAGTCTGATAAAGAGGTCGCCGATCATGCGCATACTGCTCGTCGAAGACGACCAGGAAACCGCCGGCTTCGTCGCCAAGGGCCTCGGCGAGTCCGGCTATCCGGTGGATCACGAGGCCGACGGCAAGGAGGGCCTGCTGCGGGCTCTCGGTGACGACTACGACGTCGCCATCGTCGACCGTATGCTGCCTTCCCTGGACGGCATCTCCCTGGTCGAGGCCCTGCGCAAGGCGGGCAAGACGACGCCGGTTCTCTTCCTGAGCGCGCTGGGCGAGGTCGACGAGCGGGTTCGGGGCCTGCGCGCCGGCGGCGACGACTACCTGGTCAAGCCCTTCGCCTTCTCCGAGCTCCTGGCGCGAATCGAGGCGCTTCTGCGCCGGCCGGGTGAGACCGCCGCGACCACGGTGCTGCGCGAAGGCGACCTGGAAATGGATCTCCTGGCGCGCACGGTCAAACGCGGCGGCGTCGAGATCCAGCTGCAGCCCCGCGAGTTCAATCTGCTCGAATGCCTGCTGCGCAACGCCGGGCGCGTCGTTACCCGGACCATGCTGCTGGAACAGGTCTGGGGCTATCACTTCGATCCCCAGACCAACGTGATCGACGTGCATATCTCGCGCCTGCGGCAGAAGATCGACCGCGGCTTCGATCGGCCGCTGCTGCAGACGGTGCGCGGCGCCGGGTACTCGCTTCGTGCCTCCTGAAGCACCGTCCCACGGGTCGGTGCCGCGGCCGGGCCCGGACCGCCTCAGCCCGAACCCTCCCAGTCTGTTCCGCTCGTCGATCTTCCGGCTGACCCTGGTCTATCTCTGTCTGTTCAGCGCCAGCGTTCTCGGCGTGGTGGGCACGATCTACTGGGTCGCGACCGGGTCGCTGACCCGCCAGATCGACGCCACCATCGACGCCGAGATCACGGCGCTGGCCGAACAGTTCGATCAGCGCGGCCTGCCCGGCCTGGTGAGCGCCATCGAGCGGCGGTCCGACCGGGCCCAAGGGATCGGCGGGCTCTACCTGCTGGCCGACGCGAGACAGGTGCCGCTGGCCGGAAACCTGGGCCGCTGGCCCGACGTCGCGCCCGACAAGCAGGGCTGGATCACCTTTCCCCTGGACTACGCCTCCAGCGACGGCGGCGGGATCAATTTCGGACGCGCCCGGGTCTTCCGCCTCGGCAGCTTGTTGCTTCTGGTCGGCCACGACGTGCGCGAGCGTGTCCTGGTCTCGGCCCACATCCGGGAGACGCTGGTGCTCGGGATCGTCTTGACCATCGGCGTCTCCCTGCTCGGCGGCATCCTGATGAGCCGGCGGCTGCTGGCCCGCATCGAGGCGATCAACCGGACCAGTCGCGAGATCATGGCGGGCGACCTGACCCGCCGCGTGCCGACCGGCGGCGGCAGCGACGAGTTCGACCAGCTGGCCGACAACCTCAACGCCATGCTGGCCCGCATCGAGCAGCTGCTGAACAGCCTCAAGCAGGTCGGCGACAACATCGCGCACGATCTGCGCAGCCCGCTCACCAGGATGCGCGGCCGCCTCGAGATCGCGCTCATGGGGAGCGGCGACCTGGAGGCCAGCCGCGCGGCGATCCGGGAGACGATCACCGAGGCCGATCGACTGCTGCAGGTCTTCAACGCCCTGCTCGGCATCGCCCGGATCGAAGCGGGCGCGGCGCGGCGCGACTTCGCCCGCTTCAAGCTGGCGCCGCTGCTGACCGACGTGGCGGAGCTCTACGAACCCCTGGCCGAGGCGCGCGGCCAGAGCCTGACCCTGGCTGTCGATCCCGAGCTGGCGGCGGGCGCCGCGGTGCTCGGCGGCCGGGACCTCTTGTCCCAGGCGGTCGCCAACCTGGTCGACAACGCCATCAAGTTCACGCCCGAGGGCGGGAGCGTTGCCGTGAGCCTCGCCCGGGAAGCCGGCGGCTACGCCCTCGCCGTCGCCGATTCGGGGCCGGGAATCCCGGCGGCGCTGCGTGACAAGACGCTGGAGCGCTTCTACCGGCTGGAGAGCAGCCGCTCGACGCCGGGCTCGGGCCTCGGTCTGAGCCTGGTGGCCGCCGTGGCCGAGCTGCACGGCGGCCGGCTGGTCCTGGAGGACAACCGCCCGGGCCTACGCGCGCGCCTGGTTCTGCCGGCGAACGACGAGCCGGACCGTTGAGGGGGCTCAACGCCGGCGCATTCTCGTCCGGCTCATGGCCGCGAGGTCCCGGTCCATGTGGTTGCGGATCGTCTTGGCGGACAGCTGGCCCGTGCCGGTCACCGCGCCGCTGACGACGGGCACGGTCGGCCCCTGGTCGGACAGCGGCACCGCCGCGCTCTTGCCCATGCGGTAGATCGCGAAGACGCCGACCGCGAGATGGACCAGGCCGAGGGTGACGAAGAAGCCGACGGAACCGACCGCCGCCATGACCGTCGCCGCCAGCGTCGGGCCGATGCTGGCGCCGATGCCGCCGATCAGGACCAGGGAGCTGCTCGCGGCGACGATCTGTCTCGGCTCCAGGTGGTCGTTGGCGTGGGCAATGCAGAGCGAGTACATCGGCAGGGTCGTCCCGCCGAACAGGAAGACCGCCAGTAGCAGGAGAGCGTGCGACTGGCTCGAGACCAGGATCGCGAGCGCCGCGGCGCCGGACGCGAGGAAGGTCACCACGGTCAGGACGTGGCGCCGGTCGAAGACATCGGAGAGGCGGCCGATCGGCCATTGAAAGAGGATACCGCCAAGGATCGCCACGCCCATGAAGAGCGAGACCTCGGTGACCGATAGACCGATGCGCCCGGCGTAGACGGCCCCCATGCCGAACATGATGCCGTGCGCCATGCCGGTGGCGCCCGCCCCCAGAATGCCGAGCGGCGACATGCGGTAGAGCTCGATCAGGCTCACCTTGCTGGGTGCGTCGAAGGCGGGCGCCGGGCCGGCGGTCAGCGAGATCGGCACCAGGGCGAGCGATACCAGCACCGAGCTGAGCACGAACAGCAGAATGCCCTCGGGGGTCGCCACGTTGAGCAGCAGCTGGCCGCAGGCCAGGCCGCCCAGGATGGTCACCATGTAGAAGGACAGCAGCTGGCCGCGGGTCTCGTTGGTCGCCCGGTCGTTGATCCAGCTTTCCGCCACGATGTAGAGGCCGGCGTAGCAGAACCCGGTCAGGAGGCGCATTGCCGCCCAGGTCAGCGGCTCGATGAAGACGCCGTGGATCAGGGCCGAGATCGATGCGAGCGAGGCGAGCGCCGAGAATACGCGGACATGGCCCACGTTCTGCACGATCCGCGGCACCAGGGTCGAGCCGGCCAGGAACCCGAGGAAATAGCAGGACATCACCAAGCCGGTGGTGCCCGTGGCGAAACCCTCCGAGGCGGCGCGCAGGCCGAGCAGGCTGGCCTGCAGGCCGTTGCCGAGCATCATCAGCGCGATGCCCAGGAACAGGGCCCAGGACGTCAGAACCACAGACAGCATGACCGCGCCACTCCAGGAGGGTTTCGCGCGCTTATGCCACAGACCGGGGGCCGTGGAGAATGGCTCTTTTTGGGTCCGGCGGGCCGAAGGCCGGTCCGGCTCCTCCAGCGGCCTAGAGCGGATCATGTTTTGACGGAAACGCTTCGCGGTTCCGGCAAACCCGGATCTGCTCTAGGGCTGCGGCGGGGCGGCGCTCTCGACGTTCTGGATGGCGTCCAAATAGCACCCGTGCCGCTGCCAGAACGCGAGCACGTCGCGCGCGGCCTCCGGGTCGATCGCTTCGTAGCGCTCGAAGGCCCGGGACCCGCTCTCCGGATCCTCGGGCGCGCCGGGGCGACCGCGCCACAGCAGTCCGCGCAGTACCACGAACTCGGCGGCGGCGAGATCGAGCGCCCGGCAGGCGATGGCGAAGTCGCTGTCGTCCGGCGCATAGAGGATGAACCGCACGCGGCGCGCGTTGATGCCCAGCAGGCGGGAGAAGAGGGCCTCGAACAGCGGCGCCTCGCCTCGGCGCAGGATCGCCGCCATGGTGTCCGGATTGATCTGGCTGCGGGTCAGGAGCTCGTCGGCGAGTGCACCCGCCGGCCCGTTCGTCGCCGCCGAGGCGCCGGCGCGCTCTCGTCCGGTCAGCTCCAGGACCGCCGCTTCCAGGTCTTGGTCGATCTGGGCGGCGTCGGCCTCGAAGCCGGTCAGCACGTGATGGCGCAGGGCGGCGGCGATATGCCAGGCGAGACGGGCATCCAGCGCCGGGTCGAGCTCGTCGCGGCACAGCACCGGGTCCTGAAAGCTGTCGAGCCTGCCGGCCTCGTGGATCAGGTAGGCCTTGGCCGCCTCGGAGACCTCGGGTTCGGCCCTGTGCAGCAGATCGCGCAGGGGGTCCTCGCGGCCGCCGTCCTCCCCGTAGCCGCCGAAGCAGGGCTGCGCGGCGGCCACCTGGTGTGCCATGAGGCGGTAGTAGACAATCTCGATCAGAGCCTCGTCGGAGAGCAGCGCGCGCCCCAGGAGCAGGGGCTTGGCGATCTCGACCGAGGAATCCGATAGAGCCATCACGAGATCGCCCGGCACGCCGGGCCGTCCCGACAGGCTCTCGGCGAGCCGCAGTCTAAGCACCCCCTCGATCTCGCCGATCAGGTGGCTGAGGATCCCGTCGTAAAGGGTCTTCTCGCGGTCTGTGAGCGTGCTGGAGCCCCCTTCCAGGTAGCCCCTCACCGAATCCAGCAGACCGCGGCGCGCCGCCAGCGAGCGTTTCAGCGCCTCGTCTATCAGGCTTTGTGCGCCTTGCAGTCGCTTCTCGCTCGCCATAGACAAACTGTCAGTTGGATTGTCGGTGAATTGCTACTTAATGGTGTAAAATCCGCGCTAAATTCGGACTAGTTTGCTTTGATCTCCCGCGCGTCGCAAAGGAAATCCCGAACCCGGCCGGAGGACAAGTGTTGTCCTCCGAAGTAAAAGCTCTGTTAAACTAAAATATTGAGATAAATCGGCTTTAACGCTGTGCTCGCGCCATGCGCGCATCGGCGCTCCGCCGGTCGCGGCCGCGGGGGCGGCCTGCGCGAGGCCAATCAGTTGGCGGCGGCCCCGGCCTGCTTCGCCAAGCCCGCGATCTTCCCTTCGATCATGGCCAGAAGCCCATCCACGCCCTCGCGCCTGATCGCCGAGGTGAACTCCGATCTCTTGGTGGCCAACTCGCTGTACTTGGCGTCCAGATAGACGTCGATCACCCGCCAGTGCCCGGGATTGCCTGCACGCCGCATCAGGTAGTTGATGGCGATCGGCTCGCCGTCGGCCTTGATCAGGTTGTTGAGCACCAGGATCGCCCCTCGGGGCTGCTCTTTCGTGCCCTTGATCTCGAAACGCTCGCCGCTGTAGCCGTTGAAGCGGCTGGCGAAGCTGGCCACGCTCAGCCGCGCGAAGGCGTCGATCAGGCGGCGCTGTTCATCTCCGCTAAGGTCGCGCCAATGGCGGCCGACCGCGACCCGGGCCATGAAGGGAAAGTTGAAGGTCTTGCGTAGGACCGGATCGAGCGCTTCGTAGCGTCCGGCATACCCCAGTTCGTCGCTCCGGCGCATGGTCTCGAGCAAGGCGTCGTCCAGGATCTGCGCCACGACGCCGGGATCGCTGGTATCGGCCGCGCGCGCCTCATTCGGCACCGCTGCAGCGATCCCTGCCGCGAGCAGGGCGGTGGCGGCGAAGGCGCCGATGACGCGTTTGGTCCGAAACCTGAACATGCTTTATCTCGGTAGCTTCCTGGGAAGGGCGTGGTGTTGCGGCACAGCGGGCTGCCCATGACGTTACGAGCGGCGGCGCGCTCGCGTCCCTCCAAGGGCATATACAGCAAATTCGGCAATTGCATGACAACCGAAAAACGATCAGTCTCGCGCCTCCGGCGGGCGGGAAGGCGGCGTGTAGGATTGGAGAGACCATGACGACCCTGGTCACCGGCGCGACGGGATTTGTCGGCGCCGCGGTCGTGCGCCATCTGCTCGAAAAGGGCGGCACCGTGCGGGTCTTCACCCGCGAGGGCAGCGACCGGCGCAACATCGAAGGCTTGAAGGTCGAGATCGCGACCGGCGATCTGCGCGACCGGGCGGCGGTCGCCCGCGCCGTCCAGGGCTGCACCGCGCTCTACCACGTCGCCGCCGACTACCGGCTCTGGGTGCCGGACCCCGAGGAGATCTATCGCACCAATGTGGAGGGCAGCCGCGACCTCCTGTTGGCGGCTGCCGACGCGGGGGTCGAGCGCATGGTCTATACCAGCAGCGTGGCGGTGCTGGGGCTCAACCGTGACGGCACGCCCTCGGACGAGGAGACCCCGGTGGCTCTCGAGCACATGATCGGCCACTACAAGCGCTCGAAGTTCCTGGCCGAGGAGGCGGTCCGCGAGCTCATCGTCGAAGAGGACCTGCCGATCGTGATCGTCAATCCCTCGACCCCGATCGGCCCGCGCGACGTCAAGCCGACGCCAACCGGCCGCATGATCGTGGAGGCGGCGGCCGGGCGCATGCCGGCCTTCGTCGACACCGGCCTCAACATCGTGCACGTCGACGACGTCGCCCGCGGCCACCTGCTCGCCTTCGAGAAGGGGATCCCGGGAGAGCGCTATGTTCTGGGCGGCTCGGACATGACCCTGGCCGAGATCCTGGCCGAGATCGCGGCCCTGGTCGGCCGCAAGGCCCCCAAGGTCAAGCTGCCCCACGACCTGATCATGCCGCTCGCCTACGGCGCCGAGGCCTGGGCCCGTCTGCGCGGCAAGGGCGAGCCCTTCGCCACCGTCGACGGCATCCGCATGGCGAAGAAGCTGATGTACTTCTCCAGCCGCAAGGCGGAACGGGAGCTCGGCTACGAGAGCCGGCCTCCGGTCGAGGCGCTGCGCGACGCGGTCGACTGGTTCCGGGCCGGCGGCTATCTGGATTGACGCCTCGAGACAGCCACGCGCTTGTGATGTGCCATTTCTGTAATCGGCGCACGAAGCCTCTTGGCTCCAACGGCCAAAGGCGATAGGGATAGCCTTTCCGGCGACCGCCGGGTTCAACCAGAAATACCAAACAAGAGGAGCGCCCCGGTGGCCGTCCCCGTGAAGCAACAGTTCAAGGTTGGCGCCTACATCATGAAGCAGCGCCTCGCCAAGCGCGAGCGCTATCCGCTGGTTCTGATGCTGGAGCCCCTGTTCCGGTGCAACCTGGCCTGCCCCGGCTGCGGCAAGATCGACTATCCCGACTCCATCCTGAACAAGCGGCTGTCGGTCGCGGATTGCATCGAGGCGGTCGAGGAATGCGGCGCCCCCATCGTCTCGATCCCGGGCGGCGAGCCGCTGCTCCACAAGGAGATCGGCACGATCGTGGAGGAGATCGTCAAGCGCAAGCGCTTCGTCTACCTCTGCACCAACGCGCTCCTGTTGGAGAAGAAGCTGCACCTCTTCAAGCCCAGCACCTACCTGACCTTCTCGGTCCATCTGGACGGCCTCGAGGAGGAGCACGACCGGGCGGTCGACCAGAAAGGCGTGTTCAAGCGCGCCGTCAAGGCGATCGAGGCGGTCCGCGCCAAGGGCTTCCGGGTCAACATCAACTGCACGCTGTTCAACAACGCCGAGCCGGAACAGGTCGCCGAGTTCTTCGATTTCGCCACCAGCCTCGGCGTCGAGGGCATCACCGTCTCGCCCGGCTACGCCTACGAGCGTGCGCCCGACCAGCAGCATTTCCTGACCCGCCAGCACACCAAGAACCTGTTCCGCGACGTCTTCCGGCGCGGCAAGGGCAGGAAGTGGAAGTTCAGCCAGTCGACCCTGTTCCTCGATTTCCTGGCCGGCAACCAGACCTACCGCTGCACGCCCTGGAGCAACCCGACGCGCAACATCTTCGGCTGGCAGCGGCCCTGCTATCTGCTCAACGAAGGCTACGCCAAGAGCTTCACCGAGCTGATGGAGGAAACCGCCTGGGACGCCTACGGCACGGGCAACTACGAGAAGTGCGCCGATTGCATGGTGCATTGCGGCTACGAGGGCACCGCCGTCGCCGACACGGTCAAGAACCCGCTGAAGGCGCTCAAGACATGGGTCGGCGGCATCGAGACGGAGGCGCCCATGGCGCCCGAGATCTCCCTGGACAAGCAGCGACCGGCGGACTTCGTCTTCGATTCGCTGGTCGACGACGCCGTGTCCAAGATGCACGACGCGGCGGAATAGCGCCTCAAGCCTCTTCCGGATGACTGGCCAGCGCCGGTCCCAGACAGTCCAGCGCCCGCGCTAGGGCGGCCAGCCCGGCCTCGGAGTCGCGCCGCAGTCGCAGCAGCGTGCCCAGGTGCCAGGGCGCCAGGGCGAGGCGCCCGAGCACGAGCCCGACGCGCGGCCGTCCGTCCGCGGCGATGCTGCCCTCGACAAGGGCCGGCAGCGCCCGCCCCGCCGGGTCGGCCACCGCGCGCAGAACCAGGAAAGGCAGTCCCGCCGCCTCGGCCACGCGGCCCACGGCGTGGCTCTCCATATCGACCGCCAGGGCACCCCGGTCCCGGTGCAGGGCCAGCTTGTCGCCGACCCCGGTGACGGCCGCGTCGGACCCGGCCAGCGCGCCGCCCGCGAGCGTCAGGCCGGCCGGCTCGGCCAGGCGGAGCACGGCTCGGCGCCAGCCCGCGTCGGCCGCGGTCGCGGTCCCGTCGGGTGCGATGACCTGTTCCGAGAGCAGCAGGGCGCCCGGCCCCAGCGCGGGGTCCAGTCCGCCGGCGACACCGAAAGAGACCAGGGCATCGGCGCCCCCGGCGATCAGTGCTTCGGCGGCCGCGGCGGCGCGCGCGCTATCCGCCCCGGC
This sequence comes from Kiloniellales bacterium, assembly GCA_030064845.1. Classification (NCBI taxonomy): domain Bacteria; kingdom Pseudomonadati; phylum Pseudomonadota; class Alphaproteobacteria; order Rhodospirillales; species Kiloniellales bacterium. The sequence continues at coordinate 28,327 of JASJEC010000090.1, read as the reverse complement.
GCAGGCGACCCGGGGCGCCGAAGGCCCGGAGCCCTCGTCTAGTCGTGAAAGGAGCGCCGCTTCCGCGGCCAGCCCGGTGACGAAGCCGACACCGGTCACATGCCGAAGCCGACCTTGCGTTCGTTGCTGGCCATGAGGTTGCGGTAGCGCGCCAGGGCCCAGAGCGGGAAGTAGGCGCTGTAGCCGTCGTAGCGCAGATAGAAGACTCGCGGGAAGCCGATGCCGGTATAGAGCCGCTCTTCCCATTTGGCGCCGTCCCGGGGCGCCGTCTCCAGGTAGCTCACGCCCCCGGCGACCGACTCGCTCTCCGTCTCGCCGGCCGCCATCAGGCCGAGCAGCGCCCAGGCGGTCTGGGAGGGCGTGCTGCCCTTGGCCTCGCCGCGGCGCTCGTGCCAGTAGGTCGCGCAGTCCTCGCCCCAGCCGCCGTCGGCCTGCTGGAAGTTCTTCAGCCAGTCGACCGCCTTGCGGACCGCGGGGGCCGACATGTCCTCGCCGACGGCGTTCAGCGCGGAGAGGGCTGACCAGGTGCCGTAGACGTAGTTGACGCCCCAGCGGCCATGCCAGGAGCCGTCCTGCTCCTGGTCGTCCTTGATGAAGTTGATCGCCTTCTTGACCGCCGGATGGTCCCGTTCGTAGCCGAGCTGGGCCAGCATCGAGAGGCAGCGGGCCGAAACGTCCACGGTCGGCGGGTCGAGCAGGGCGCCGTGGTCGGCGAAGGGGATGTGGTTCAGATAGCTGTACTGGTTCTCCGGATCGAACGAGCCCCAGCCGCCATTGCTGCTCTGCATGCCGATGATCCAGTGGGTCGCCCGCTCTATCGCGGGCCGGCAGCGCGGGTCACCGGTCCGGTCCAGGGCCATGACCACGACGGCCGTGTCGTCCACGTCGGGATAGTGGTCGTTGCGGTACTGGAAGGCCCAGCCGCTCGGCTTGAGACCCGGCCGGCGCCAGACCCAGTCGCCGTAGGTTCCGGTGATTTCGCGCTCCAGCAGCCAGTCGATCGCCTTCTGGATGACCGGACCCTTGGGATCCTCGTTGGCCTCCAGCAGGGCGTGGAGGGCGAGACAGGTATCCCAGATCGGCGACAGGCAGGGCTGGCAGTAGGCCTGATCGCCGTGAATCTTCAGCAGCTTGTCGACCGCCTGGCGGGCGACGCGGAAGCTCTCGTCGTCGCGCGGCGTGCCCAGCGCCTCGTAAGCCATGACGGCGTTGGCCATGGCCGGAAAGATGCCGCCCAGGCCGTCCTCGCCGTTGAGGCGCGGGCCGATGAAGTCGAGCGCCTTGCGGATCGCCTTCTCGCGCTGCTTCTTCGGGAAGCTCGGCTCGATCGAACGCAGCACCCGGTCCAGGCTGGCGAAGGCCGCGCCCAGGGCGGTGCCGGTCGCGTTCATCGGGAACTCGGTCTCCTCGGGCGGCACCAGGAAGAGCTCGCGGACATCGACGCCGAGCGGGTTCTTGGCCTTGGGCTTGAGCGCCATCAAGATCAACAGCGGCACGATCACCGTGCGCGACCAGTAGGAGACCTTTTCCAGGTGGAAGGGGAACCAGCGCGGCAGCAGGGTGATCTCGACCGGCATGACGGGCACGGCGCGCCAGGGCACCTGGCCGAAGAGGGCCAGTGCGATCCTGGTGAAGACGTTGCACTGGGCCGCGCCGCCGCGCTTCAGAATGGCTTCCCGGGCGCGCACCATGTGCGGCGCGTCGGGATCGTCGCCGGCCAGCTTCAATGCGTAGTAGGCCTTGATCGTGGCGCTGATGTCCAGCTCGCCGCCGTGAAACAGAGGCCAGCCGCCGTGCTCGGCCTGGCGGTCGCGCAGGTAGTTGGCGATCTTCGGCTGGATGTCGTCGACGAACTCGCTCTTCAGGTCGCCGAGGAAGTGCTGCAGAAGCACGTATTCCGCGGGAATGGTGGCATCCGCCTCGAACTCGAAGACCCAGTGTCCGTCGTCCTTCTGGCGCGCCTTCAGCGCCTCGCGACTATCGAGAATCAGGGCATCCAGTTCGCCTCCGAAACCGGAATCAGCCGCCAACACGCTCATTCTTCGCCCTCGTCTGTATGATTGGTCGGCCGGGCCCCATTGCGACCCCCGGCCAGCCCCCAGGATAGGTGTGCATTACTGACGTACCTTGCGCAAACTAATCGCTGTTAGCAGGCGTTGCAAGACAGGGCCAGTAACCTTCTTGTGTCACGAAACTGAAGCCTTTGACATAAAGGCCGAGCAGCGTCCTGGCGGGGCGGCGGCGCTCGATCACGGACGGCTTCGCCGGGGCTGCGGGCCCGCTGCTGGCGGGGCGATTCAACCCATGATTTGAGGCGGCGGCCGGTCACCCGCCTTCGCGCGCGCCGCCGAGCAGGATCGACGCGGCGGCCCGGCCCGAGCGCACGGCGCCCTCGATCGTCGCGGGATAGCCGGTATCGGTCCAGTCGCCGGCGAGCAGCAGGTTGGACCAGGAGGTGCGGGGCGCCGCGCGGCGTTTCAGGGCCGCCGGGGTCTGGGCGAAGGTGGCGCGCTTCTCCTTGATGACGCGCACCAGCGGCCGCTCCGCGGGATCGAGCCCGAAGGCGCGCGCCGTGTCGTGCCACATTTTCTCGGCGACCATCTCGTTCGGCTCCTCGGCCAGGCCCTCGGCGGCGCTCACGGTCAGGCTGGCGATGTCCCCGCGCAGGAAGATCCAATCGGCGTGGCCCCCGACCAGCCCGACGAAGGGCAGGTCGGCCGGCAGGCTCGGCGGCCGGGGCAGGCGGATGTGGGCGTTCACGATCGGCCGGCTGTCTTCCGGCACGGGCAGGTCGGGCAGGAGGTCGCCGGTGACCGCCGGCGGCAGGGCGAGCACCACCGTGTCGTCCGGATCCAGCGGGACCGTCCCCGACGAGAAGTGCAGTTGCTCCGCGCGCTCCGGCCCCAGTTCGACCGCCCGCAGGCGGTTATTGAAGCCGACCTCGACGCCGGCCTCCCGCAGCCGGTCGAGGGCCGGCTCCACCAGCCCGGGACCCAGACCCTCGCGGGCGATCAGCGGGCGGCAGGCCTTCTCGCCCTTGGCGAAGCTCTCCTTCACGACCAGCCAGAGCATCCGGGCGGAGGCCTCGTGCGGCGCCGTGTTCAGCGCAGCGACGGTGAGCGGCACCCAGAAGCGCTCCCACAGGGGATCGTCCGAGCGCAGGCACTGGGCGACGGTATCCTCCGGCCCGGCGAAGGCGAGACGCAGACCGGCCAGATAGGCGCCCAGCCGAGTGCCGGGAATGCGCTTGCGGCGGTCCAGGATCCACCAGGGGATCGCGCCGGCGCTGGGCTCCAGGGTCCAACGCTCGCCGCTCTTGAGGTCAACGAAGGGGAAGGCCGCGCGCGATGGGCCGACGAAGCGGTCGCGGGCGTCGATCTCGTCCAGATAGGAAAGCGCCGCCTCGTTGGCGCTGAGCAGGATATGGTTGCCGTTGTCGATCAGGCAGCCGAGCTTGGCGTCGACGAAGGACCGGCAGCGGCCGCCGGCGCGCGCCGCCGCCTCGTGCAGCGTCACCCGCCGGCCGGCCTTGGCGAGGCGCACGGCGGCGGCGAGCCCGGCCATGCCGGCGCCCACGACGTGAACCGTGCTCACGGCACGCGACCGGCGGCGAGGGGCGGCAAGGCTAGACCAGGCCGTAACGCAGTGCGATCCAGAGCTTCTCCGCCCGGGATACCTTGACCGGCGTGCGCGGCCGGTCCCAGCCGCGCCGCTCGAGCCGGTCGAGAATGCGTTCGTAGACCTGCATCATCAGGACGCAGGGCTTCAGCGGCCGGCGGTCGCAGCGCGCCATGAGCCGGCGCGTGCGCTCGAAGCGCTCGCGCGCCATGGCGGCCATTTCCACGGAGACCGGCACCAGCCCGGGATGACTCAGCACTGCCGCCGGTTCCAGGCCCTGCGCGCCGGCGGCCTCCAGGCTTTCTTGCGGCAGGTAGAGCCGGCCGCGGTCGGCGTCCTCGGCCAGGTCGCGCAGGATGTTGGTCAGCTGCAGGGCCTCGCCCAGACAGACCGCGAGGTCGCGCGCCTCCGGCTCTTCGGCGCCGAAGGCCCGGATCGACAGCATGCCGACCGCGCCCGCGACCCGGCGGCAATAGAGCATCAGCTCGTCGAGCGGCGGTGCCACCATGAGTTCCCGCGCGTCCATCTCCATGCCGTCGACGATGGCGAGGAACTCCTCTTTGGGCAACGCGAACTCGCGGACCGGGCCGGCCAGGGCCTGGGTCGTCGGCAGGCCGGGCCGGCCGTCGTAGAGGCGGTCGATCTCGCGACGCCACTCGTCCAGAGCCTCGAGCTTGGCCTGCTGCTGGCCCGGTTCGTCCGCCACGTCGTCGACCTCGCGGCAGAAGGCGTAGATCGCGAACATGGCGCGGCGCCGGGGCTCCGGAAGGATCCGCATGCCCCAGAGGAAGGAGGTGCCGGAACTGCGCACCACCGCCTCGGCGTGCTGGTCGGCGGTGACCGGGCTTGCGATCGTGACGCTGGCTTGGCTCAACGGCTTGGTTCCGAGTTGTTCGTGCTTTCGGCGGGACGGCCGCCGCCGAGCGCGCGGCGCCACGAGGTGCCGACGACGCCCTGGATCGCGCAGGCCAGGACCTGGGGCTTCGACAGTTCGACGCGCTCCGCTAGGGGGTCGCGGCGCTTGAGTTCCCGGCTCAGGCGCTCGGCCAGCCTGACGATGACGGCGGACTCTAGCGCCAAGTGCCGTGATCTCAAGCCTTGAGGCAGTTTCCGGGCCACGGTCAGCAGTTCGTCGACGCCGGCGAGACAGCGGTCCATGACCTCGCGCAGACCGGCCGAGGTGGCGGGCGCCTCGAGCGCGCCGACGTTTACCCCGGCGGTGGCCATCCAGTCGCCGGGCAGATAGACGCGGTCCAGGTTGCGGTAGTCGTCGCCGCAGTCCTGCAGGTGGTTGATCACCTGCAGGGCGCTGCACAGGGCGTCGGACGATCGGTAGCCCGCCGGGTCCTCGCCGTGCAGGTCGAGCAGGAAGCGTCCGACCGGATTGGCCGAGCGTTCGCAGTAGCCCAGGAGATCGTCCCAGTCGTCGTACCGCGACTTCACCGCGTCCTGCTTGAAGGCGGCGATGAGGTCGGTGGCGTGGCGCGCCGGGATCTCCTTCTCGCCGAGGGTCCGCCGGAGCCGATGGGCCTTCTCGAGCGCCGCGTCGCCGGTCTCGCGGCCGGTCACCGCGTCCTCGAAACGCTGCAGCCGGTCGATCTTCTCCTCGGGCGCCAGGTCGGGGTTGTCGGCGACGTCATCGATGGCGCGTGCGAAGGCATAGTAGACCGCCACATGCGGCCGCAGCCGGGCGGGCAGCAGCCAGGACCCGACCGGAAAGTTCTCGTCGCCGCTCCCCTTGCCCGAGGGGGTCTCGACCTGGGTCCCGGCGGCGGCCGCTTCCCGGGGATTGCTTTCTAGGGCGGTCATGGCGGCGCTCAGGGGGACTTCTTGGCGGCTTGCACGCGGCCTTTCCAGAGCCCGCCCTGCCCCGCCATGTAGCGGCGCGCCGAGTCGACGGTCATGGCGGTGTAGAGCATGGCTGCCAGAGGCATGAGAAAGCCGACCCAGAGCGGCTGCCGGTAGAGCTGAAGCGTCGGCGCCGCGGCCATCACCATGAGACCCCAGGTCGCGGCGCCGGTCAGCATGATCATGGTCGCCGCGCCTATGTTCTCGACATCGCTGAAGAGCCCACCGAGCGCACCGAACAGCGCTGCGAAGGGCGGGACGAGATAGATCAGGATCATGCCCAGGACCGTGGCGGCCAGGTAGAGCGGCGAGTGGTTCAGCTGGGTGTAGGCGGTGCGCGTCACCATGTGCCAGATCGAATCGAGATCGTCGTAGGGGCGCACGCTGGTGACCTCCTCGCCCAGGCCAAGCCAGATGCCGCGCTGGTGACTCCGCGCGACCTCCTTGATGCGGGCCGCCAGGGCGCAGTCGTCGATGATCTCGCCCTTGATCGCGTCGAAGCCGCCCGCCTCCTCGAGCGCCTTGGCGTTGACCAGGACGCAGCCGCCCGCCGCCGCCGCCGTCGCCTTGTCCGGATTGTTGACCCAGCGGAACGGATAGAGCTTCTGGAAGAAGTAAACGAAGGGCGGGATCAGGACCCGCTCCCAGAAACCGTGGCACGACAAGGTGGCCATCACGGATACCAGGTCGAGATGCTCGCGGTGCGCCTTCGCCACCAGGAGGCGAAGGTTCTGAAGCCAGTGGGCGATGTCGGCATCGCTCAGCCAGAAGTAGCGGGTATCGGGCCAGCGGCGGCGCGCCTCGGTCCAACCCTCGTTGAGCGCCCAGAGCTTGCCCGACCAGCCCTCGGGCAGCTCGCCGGCCTGGATCACGGCTAGCCGCTCCGTCTGCTCGCAACCCTTGGCGATCGCGAGCGCGCGCTCCGCCGTGCCGTCGGTCGAGTGGTCGTCGATCAGAACCACGTGGAATTCGCCCGGATAGTCCTGCATCAAGAGGCTGTCCAGGGTCTGCCCGATGGTATCCGCCTCGTCGCGGGCCGGGACCAGGGCCACCACGCTGGGCCAATGGGCGAGGTCTTCGGTATCCGGGTCGATTTCCTGATCGGCTGTCCAGAAGCGCCCCCGGAGCAGGATCAGGTAAAGCCACGCCAGAAGGGAAAGAGACGCCGCGATGCTGAGAAACGCGAACATGGTCGCCCTACATAGCAAACCCGCGATGGCAGGACCAATGCGAAAGTTCGGCCGCTCCACGGTCCGACGGCGCAGGCCTCCTATAGATCGGTGATCTTTCGGTGGCCGGGCTGGCTCTGGACCCGTTCGATCCAGGCGGAAACCGCCGGATAGGCGGAGAGCGCGAAGCCGCCTTCCTCGGCGACGTGGGTGTAGGCGAAGAGCGCGATGTCGGCGATGGAGTAGCGCCCGCCGACGAAGAAGTCGCGCGACGTCAGGTGGTGCTCCATCACGCCCATTGCCTGATGGCCGCGCCGCTGCTTCTCCGGGATCTGGTCCCGGTAGGTCTCGGCCTGCCCGGAAAAGTGCCAGAACCGCAGCACGGCGATGTAGGGCTCGTGGCTGTACTGCTCAAAGAACATCCACTGCAGTGCTCGCGCCCGGTCCAGGCGGTCGGCAGGCAAGTAGGGGGTGCCTTCGGCCAGGTAGAACAGGATGGCGTTGGATTCGCAGAGCACCTCGCCGCTGTCCAGCTCCAGCGCCGGAATGCGCCCGTTGGGATTCTTGGCCAGGAACTTAGGCGTGCGGGTCTCGCCCTCGAGAATGTCCAGTTCGACCCGTTCGTGGGCCATGGCGAGGTGGCTTAGGAGCAGCCGCACCTTGTAGCCGTTGCCGGACTCGTGGAAATCGTAGAGCTTCAAGCGGGTCGTGCCTCCCTGCGCCAAGCGTTTGAGCTTAGACCCGGGCGCAGCCCTTGACGAACGAGATTATCTTCTCGGGCCCCATTAGTTCTGCTCATGCGGCGGCCGAAAAGAGAAAGAGCGGCACCGCCGGGTGCCGCCCTTAAAATCGCTCTATGACACTGGCTCGGTCAGCAGGCGCCGCGGTCGAGGCCGACGTCGCGGAGGATCTCGCGGTCATAGCGGGCGAAGGCGCGCCGCTGGGCTGAAGACTTGGGCGAGACAGCCGCGATCTGATCACTGGCCCGGCGCACGAGATCCTTGGCAGAGAGCCCTGGAATCGTGGTGTCAGCGACGAAGGCGAAGATGGTCATGGGTTTCCTCCTTCATGCTTAGGCCGGGGCGTTCTGCCAAGCGGCCGGGTTGCGCTCTACGTCATGAGGTGAAATAGGCGCCCGGCGCGCGCCTCGCCAATGCCGGTTTTGCGCGGGCGCCATGCGAAAACTGCATGCCCGCCGATAGCGTTTACTTAAGCGCGTCCTCCAGCCGGTCGAGGCCCTCGGAGAGGCCCTCCAGCGAGCTGGCGAAGCACAGCCTCAGGTGCCCCTCGCCCCCCGCGCCGAAGGCCGATCCAGGCGCCAGGCCGACCGCGGCGCGGTCGACCAGGTCCTTGGCGAAGGCGAGGCTGTCGGTCAGGCCGTCGACCGCGAAGAAGGCGTAGAAGGAGCCCTTGGGCCGGGCGATTCGTACCCGCGGCAACGGCGAGAGCCTCTGATAAACCAGCTCGCCGCCCCGCCGGCACCGCTCGATCATCTCCTGGGCGAAGGGCTCGCCCTGCTCCAGAGCGGCGATGCAGCCGTACTGCAGGAAGTGGGGCGCCCCCGAGGTGCAGAATTCGACCAGGCGGTCGAAGGTCTCGGCCAGTGATGGCGGGTGGATCACCCAACCCATCCGCCATCCGGTCATGGCCCAGGTCTTGGAGAAGGAGTTGACCACGATCACCGGGTCTTCCGGCTCGATCAGGGTGAGGAAGGAGGGCGCGGTCGGCCGCTCGCTGGCCGGCCGGTCGTAGACGAAGCGGCTGTAGACCTCGTCGGAGATGAGCCAGAGGCCGCGCCGGCGACAGAAATCGAGCAGGGCCTGCTGCTCCTCCCGGGGCATGACCCAGCCGCTGGGGTTCCCCGGCGAGTTGACGAAGACCGCCCGGGTAGTGCCGTCGCAGACCGCCATCAGACGGTCCAGGTCGAGCCGAAAGCCGCCTTCCGGAAGGCGGTCCAGCACGATCTCCTCGACCAGCCCGCCGGCCACCTGGACCGCCGAGACGATGTTCGGCCAGACGGGGCTCACGACCACGACCTTGTCGCCGGGCCTCACCATGGTCTGCAGCGTCAGCAGAATCCCGGTCATGCCCGACGAGGTCACCGTGAAGCGTTCCGGGTCGAGCGACACGCCGTAGAGCTCGTTGGAATAGCGCGCCAGGGCCTCGCATAGCTCGGGGATGCCGCGCTTGCGGTTGTAGAAGGTCTTTCCGTCCTTCAGCGCCCGGGTCGCCGCCTCGCCGATGAAGGCGGGGGTCGGCAGGTCGCCCTCGCCGACCCAGAGCCGCACGATGTCGTCGCGCCCCAGCCCCAGCTCGAAGACCTGGGCGATCCCGGAGGTCTCCAGCGCTTCGATCTCGGGTCTGAGCGGCGCCGGGAAGGGCGCGGCCGTGATTAGGTCGTCGGGCATGGGCGGTTAGGTGGCACGTCCGGCGGCACGAGGCAAGGGACGCATGCCACCCCTCGCCGCTTAACTGGGGCCACACTAGCTTCGCTTTAAGCTTCACGATGCTAGGCTGCGAAGACCAGAAGTCGTAAGGGTTTCTTCGCCATGTTCGCCTGGCTCCGTGCCTTCGTCTCCGTGCCGCAGCCGTCCGGGCCGTCCCAGATCCTCAAGGCCTTCACCGCCGCCGATCCGACGATCACCGGTGGACCGCTCGAGGTCGAGGGGCAAGGCTGGTGCGCCGAAGTCTCCGGCGCCCAGAACCTCCGCCTGTTCGAGTTTCAGCCGCCGGTCCTGGAGCGCTGCATGATCACCTATCGGGCGCAGATCAAGACCGAGGACCTGCGGGGAGACGCCTATCTCGAGCTCTGGTGCCGCTTTCCCGGCCGCGGCGAGTTCTTCTCCAAGGGTCTCGATCACGCCGTGACCGGGACCAACGACTGGGCTTCCTACGAGGTGCCCTTCTATCTCAAGAAGGGCCAGAGCCCGGACCTCCTGAAGCTCAACGTCGTCTGCAAGGGTGCCGGGCGCCTCTGGATCAAGGACGTCGAGATTCTCCAGACGCCGCTAGGTTAGGCGGCTCCCCCCGCGCCCGACGCGAACACTCAGCTCCGCAGCTCCGAACGGTCCCGGAACATCTCCAGCGCCTCGGGATTGGCGAGCGCCTCCTTGTTCTTGATCGGCCGGCCGTGGACCACGTCGCGCACCGCCAGCTCGACGATCTTGCCGCTCCTGGTGCGCGGGATGTCGGCGACGGAGACCACCTTGGCGGGCACGTGGCGCGGCGTCGCGCCGGCGCGGATCTCCGCCTTGATGCGGGAGGTCAGGTCCTCGTCCAGGGCGACCCCGGGGCGCAGGCGGACGAAGAGCACGACGCGGACGTCGCCCTCCCAGTCCTGGCCGATCACCAGGGCCTCCTCGATCTCCGCCAGCTTCTCGACCTGACGGTAGATCTCGGCCGTGCCGATCCGGACGCCTCCCGGGTTCAGCGTGGCGTCCGAGCGGCCGAAGATGATGAAGCCGCCGTGCTCGGTCAGCTCGACGTAGTCGCCGTGGCACCAGACGCCGGGAAAGCGCTCGAAGTAGGCCGCCTTGTAGCGCGCGCCGTCCGGGTCGTCCCAGAAGCTGATCGGCATGGAGGGGAAGGGCTGGGTGCAGACCAGCTCGCCCTTCTGGCCGCGCACCGGCTGGCCGTTCTCGTCGAAGACCTCGACCGCCATGGCCAGCACCGGGGCCTGGATCTCGCCGCGCCAGACCGGGCCGTTGGGGTTGCCGCCGACGAAGCAGCCGATGATGTCCGTGCCGCCGGAAATCGAGGCGAGGCAGACGTCCTTCTTGATGTCCTGGTAGACGTAGTCGAAGCTCTCGGCGACCAGCGGCGAGCCGGTCGAGGCGATGGTGCGAAGGCTCTCCAGGTCGTGGTCCCGGGCCGGCGCCACGCCGGCCTTCTTGGCGGCGTCGATGAACTTGGCCGAGGTGCCGAACAGCGTGCCCTTCTCCGCCTGCATGAAGTCGAACAGGATGTTGCCGTCGGGATAGAAGGGCGAGCCGTCGTAGAGCAGGAGCGTGGCCTCGCAGCCCAGGGCGGCGACCAGCCAGTTCCACATCATCCAGCCGCAGGTCGTGAAATAGAAGGCCCGGTCGCCGGCCCGCGTGTCGGTCATCAGGTGGTGCTCGGCGAGCTGCTTCAGGAGCGTGCCGCCGACGCCGTGGACGATGCACTTCGGCTTCCCCGTCGTGCCCGAGGAATACATTATGTAGAGCGGGCTGTTGAAGGGCACCTGGCGGAAGGCGATCGGACCCGCCTGGAAGGGCGCCAGGAAGTCGTCGATCCGCCGCGCGTTCGCCAGGGCGCCGAGGTCGGCGGCGTCGCCGATGTAGGGCACCACGACGATGCGCCGCAGGCTGGGCAGCCGGGCCGAGAACTCGGCGACCCGCTTCAGGGAGTCGTGGGACTTGCCGTTGTAGTGATAGCCGTCGGGGCAGAACAGCACCTTGGGCTCGATCTGGCCGAAGCGGTCGAGCACGCCCTGGGGGCCGAAGTCGGGCGAGCAGGACGACCAGACCGCGCCGAGCGAGGCGGTCGCCAGCATGGCGATCACGGTCTCCGGCATGTTGGGCATGAAGCCGGCCACCCGGTCGCCCTCGCCGACGCCCTCGGCGGCCAGCGCCTGGGCCAGGCGTGAGACGGTCTCGCGCAGCCCGTCGTGGGAGACGCGGTACTTCACCTTGTCCTCGCCCCAGAACACCAGGGCGTCGCCGGAGCCGGTACCGCGCATCAGGTTCTTGGCGAAGTTCAGCCGCGCGTCGGGAAAGAACTTCGCGCCGGGCATCCGGTCGCCGTCGGCCAGCACCGTGTCGCCCCGCGTCTCTGCGATCACCCCGGCGAAGTCCCAGAACGACAGCCAGAACTTCTCCATCTGGGCGCAGGACCAGCGGTGCAGTGTGTCGTGGTCCGGGAAGGTCACGTCCCAGTCTTGTTCCAGCTTCTTGCGGAACGCGGTCAGCCGCGTGCCGGCGATGCGCTCGGCCGAGGGCTGCCACAGCGGTGATGTCATGGCGTTGGGATCCGGTGTCGTGATGGTGTCGTCGGCGTTGCAACCACTATGTGGCCAAGCGCTGGCCGCTTCAACCGCTGCCGGCGCACCCCCGGGTGGCGCCGCTTCGGGCTTGCCCCTAAGATCGGCCATTCATGGCGATTTCCTCCACTCTGCTCGCGCGGGCGCGCAACCTGCCGGCGCCGGTTCAGGGCGCGCTCTACATGACGGCGGCCGCCTTCGCCTTTTCCTGGATGAACATCGCGATCCGCGCGGTCTCGGAAGGCATGGACCCGCTGCAGATTGCCTTCTTCCGCAACCTCTTCGCCCTCATGTTCATGCTGCCCTGGCTGGCCAGCGCCGGACTTGCCGGAATCAAGACCGAGCGCCTGAAGCACCACATGCTGCGCGCGGGCATCGCCATGCTGGCCATGGTCTGCTGGTTCTACTCGGTCGCGCTGCTGCCGTTGGCCGAGGCGGTCGCACTGAACTTCACCGTGCCGCTCTTCGCCACCGCCGGCGCGGCGCTCTTCCTCGGCGAGGTGGTGCGCGCCCGGCGCTGGAGCGCGACCGCGATCGGCTTCCTCGGCGTCCTTATCATCCTGCGCCCCGGCTTCGCCGAGCTCACGCCGGTCACCGCCCTGCCGGTCGCGGCCGCGCTCTTCATGGCCATCTCGGTGTTGGTCGTGAAGTCGCTGTCGCGAAGCGATTCGCCTCAGGTCGTGGTGTTCTACATGAACCTCTTCCTGACGCCGCTGTCGCTGGTGCCGGCGCTCTTCGTCTGGCGCTGGCCCGACGGTGAGGCGCTCCTGCTGCTATTGGCAGTGGGGCTGCTGGCGACCCTGGCGCACCTGGCGCTGACCCGCTCCTACCAGAAGGCTGACGCCTCGGCGGTGGTCCCCTTCGACTACGCGCGCCTGCCCTTCGTCGCGATTTTCGCCTACTTCTTGTTCGGCGAGCAGCCCGACCTCTGGACCTGGGTCGGGGCCGGCGTCATCACGGCCTCGGCGATCTACATCGCCCGCCGCGAGGCGCAGGTCGCGCGCGAGCGGACGGCCAGCAAGGCGGCAAGCCACGCCGCCGAGGGGCGACCTTGAAAGATCGATAAGCTAGAAGGCGAAGCGGAAGCCGAGCTCGATCACGTGGGAAGCGGTCTGGTTGGCGTCGATGCGGCGGCGCGACGAGGCGCCGGTCTCCATGTCTCGGGCCATGAGGTAGCGGTAGCCCAGGGACATCTTCGACTCGGGCATCAAACTAAAGTCCAGGCCGGCGCGCACCTGATAGATCATGGTGCCCTCGTCGCGGCTCGAGAAATCGAGGTTGCGCAGGGTCATGTTGCCGCTGGTCGGCACGCCGTACCCGAGACCGCCGCCGATGAAGGGCGTGATTCCCTCCGTGGCCGGCAGCTCGACCAGGGCGTTGGCCATCCCGGCCAGGGTCGAGACGCTGGAGGCGCCGCCGGCCGGCTCGGTCAGCGAGAGGTTGTCGACCATCGCGCGGTTGTAGAGCAGTTCTCCCTCGAAACGCAGGGGGCCGAGATCGACGCCGGCGGCGCCGCTCAGCAGGTGACCGGGAAAGGTGGCCGCGCCGAGTCCTTCGCCGGACAGCCTCTGCTCATCCTTGATGGTCTTAAGGACCGCTTCGCCCTCGTTGAGTCCGCTGTAGAGTTCCGGCTGCGCGAAGGCGACCGGGGCGGAGCCCAGGGTGAGTGACAGAATGCCCAACGCCAGGAAACCGAGGCGCATCGCTCCTCCGACAAGAAATCCGGCTTTAGTTCGCCGAGTTGGCCGCCAGAATAGGAGGGCGAGAGTTAAGGGCTCTTTAAGTTCTCGGGCCGGGTCTGGGGCAAAGCTGTGTCAAGCGGCACCCAGTCGGCGGTCCAGACCGTCGGGGGGGACTAGGCGGCCGGTGGCCGTTTGAGCGACTCGCGGGCCCTCTCGCGATGCTCGTCGGTGATCGCCGAGGCGACCGTCCGGATGGCGATCGCCATGACGGCCGCGTCGTCGGTAAAGCCCAGTCCCGCCATGAAATCCGGGACCGTGTCCGTCGGCAGGACGAAGTAGGCTAGGGCGCCGAACAGCACCGCCTTGACGTGGAATGGTGTCAGGGGGTCGCGGGCGCAATGGTAGGCAGCCACGGCGTCCTCGACGAAGGGCACCTGGTCGATGACCTGCCTGACCTTGTCCCAGAACCCCTTTTCGACCCGCGCCCGGTCGCGCCGGTAGCGGGCCTGGTCGACGGGAACCAGGTCCTTGCCTGGGGGTGAGCCTGCCATTTCGTAGATATGGGCAGGGCGGCGCGGATCTGCAATCGGACCCCTGGTCCCGCGCACGGCACAGGGCTCTCGCCAGCCCCGGAACCGTCTGCTATAGAGCGCCGGTTTCAGGACGCAGCAGTCGAGGGATGGGGAACATGGATGTCAATGGATTGAGCGCGGTCGTGACCGGGGGCGGCTCCGGGCTCGGGGCGGAAACGGCGCGCCATCTGGCGGCGGCGGGCGCCAAGGTCACGGTGCTGGACCTCTCGGCGGATGCCGCGGCGGCCGTGGGCGCCGAGGTCGACGGGCTCGGCATCGCCTGCGACGTGGCCAGCGCCGAGCAGGCCGAGGCGGCCATGGCCCAGGCCCGCGAGGCCCACGGACCGGCGCGCGTCCTGGTCAACTGCGCCGGCATCGCCCCGGCCAAGCGGATCGTCGGCCGCAACGGGCCGATGCCGCTGGAGGACTTCGAGACCGTGATCAGGGTCAACCTGGTCGGCAGCTTCAATCTCCTGCGGCTCGCGGCGGCCGACATGGTCGGCGCCGAGCCCCTGGCCGAGGGCGAGCGGGGCGTGATCGTATCGACCTCCTCGATCGCGGCGGGCGAGGGCCAGCTCGGCCAGGCCGCCTACGCCGCCTCCAAGGCCGGCATCAACGGCATGATGCTGCCGGCGGCCCGAGAGTTCGCCAAGGTCGGCGTGCGGGTGCTGACCATCGCGCCGGGCCTGATCGCCACGCCCCTGCTGCTCAACATGCCGCAAGAGGTGCAGGACAACTTGGCGTCCCAGGTGCCCTTCCCCCATCGCTTCGGCAAGACCGAGGAATTCGCCGCGCTGGTCATGCACATCGTCGCCAATCCCATGCTGAACGCGGAATGCATCCGCCTCGACGGCGCGATGCGCATGCAGTAGGCGCCCGGCGCTCTCAAGTAGGGAGTCATGGCCCAGAAGCACGACATCGAGCGCTTCCGCACGCCGCCCAGCCTGGCCGACCTCGAGGCGGTGGCGCGCGAGGCCTATGCCCGGATCCCAAGCGAGCTGCGGCGCTTCACCCGGGATATCGTCATCCAGGTCGAGGAGTTTCCCGACGACGAGACCCTGGAGGACCTCGACCTGGAATCGCCCTTCGACCTGCTCGGCCTCTACCGGGGCGTCGATCTCGCCAGCAAGAGCGTGCTCGACGCGCCAAATGCGCCGGACATGATCTTTCTCTACCGGCGTCCCCTGCTCGACTACTGGTGCGCCGAGGGCGAGGACCTGGAGCATCTCGTGCGCCACGTGCTGATCCACGAGATCGGCCACCACTTCGGCCTGTCCGACGACGATATGGAGCGGATCGAGGCCTCGGCGTAAGATCCGTTTCCTTTTCTGTCATGCCCGGGCTTGACCCGGGCATCCAGTATCACCGGAAGGAACGGGCGTTGGCCCCTGGATGGCCGGATCAAGTCCGGCCATGACCCGAAGGAGTTGGGGACCCCCTTTGCCCTACGCTCACCCCTCCGCTGCGACGAAGGAGAGCGCCTGGCGCGCGGTCCTCAGCGTGTGCTTGCGCTTCAGCGGCGAATGGAGGAAGCGGTTGGTCGCCGCCAGGATCGTCGGCGCCCAGGGAGCCTGGGGCGCGGCCGCGACCTCGTCCCGCACCGCCGTGGCAACCTTGATCAGGTGCGAAGAGACGATGTACTCGAACTGGCTGTGGTCGAGCACGGCCTCGAAGGTTTTCCGAAAGAAGCGCTCCGCATCGGGCACCCGCCATTCGCCGACCGGGAGATCCGCGTCGACGTGCCCGGCATTGCGGCCGAGGAAACAGGCCATCTGCAGCAAGGCCTGAGGCCAGAGCTTCGGATGGCGTTGGCACAGGGTCCGCGCCGCGTTGCCGAAGGTCAGCATGTGGGTGAAGTCCAACCAGCCGACGTTCTGCGAGACCGGGATGTCGGTCCGGCCCTGCCGCGGCAGATCGAAATGCAGCATCTGCCAGGCGCTGGCATCGAGCAAGGCGTCGTAGAGGCCGGGAATGTCGCCCGAGGACTCGAGGGTGCGCCGAAGCGCCTGCCGGACGCCGAGCTGGCGGAAGTCCTCTGCTCGCGCCGGCTCGGAACCCTCGCCGTCCCAGGCCTCGACGGCCAGGCGATAGTCGCGGAACTCGGGAATCAGGTCCTCGCGCGAGGCGTAGACCAGCGACCGCACCAGCGCGAGCAGGAGCGGCTCGGCGACCTCGGGACCCAGGTGTTCGATCAGCTGGCCTGTTTTCAGGACGTAGATCGCCGAGTGGCCAAAGTCGGCGTAGTGCGCCAGAGCCGCCTCGGCGAGCGGCGCCTCGAGCTCGGCGAAGCCGAGGCCTTCGGCCAGGGCGCCGCGCACCTGGGCCGCCGCCGCCGGCTCGTCCTCCGCCTCGATCGCGGCCACCAGGCGGACCGGATCGAAGGAGGCCGCGCCCGCCGGGAAGGGGTAGGCCGGCTCGCGCAGGCTGTCCCAGGCGAGGTGGCCGACGATCTCCATCAACGGCACCAAACGCAGCGCCTCGTCGCCGTTGCGGCGCGCGGCGCGCAGGGTCAGCCAGTCGGGCGCGGCGGCGTGGGCATGGGTCATGCCGAACTCCATGCGGTCGTGGGTCCAGACGATCGCCGCGCGCACCGCGTCGAGCGGATCGGCGCCGCTCTTCTGCAGGCGGGAGATCTCCCGGCCCATGCGGTCGTACTCGTGCTGGCGGAAGGAATCGCGCAGGTTCTCCAGCGCCGCCGCCGCCTGCTCGTCGGCCGGCGGGTCGGCCACGTCGAGCCAGACCTCGTCGCCCTCGAGGGCGACGGGATAGCGGCGCAGCTTGTCGCCGCCGACCAGGGTCTCGCCGCTCTCCAGGTCGAACTTCCAATTGTGCCAGTTGCAGGTCAGGACGCAGCCCTCGGCGAGCGAGCCCTCCATCAGTGGGTAGCCCTCGTGGGGACAGCGGTTGTTGCAGGCGTAGAGGCCCTTCTCGCCATGGAACAGGGCGATCTGCTTGGCGCCGAGCTTGATGACCTTGCGTCCCGACCGCCGGACCTCGCCCAGCGACGCGACCTTGACCCAATCGCCCTCGCTCCGCGGTTTCATCGTGCGCCTCCGGTTCCCGGGTTTCGAAACCCTCTTCTTTACAAATCCAAGCCTAGGGCGTGCCGCTTGTGTTTTTCAAGGAAAATCTTTAGAAATCTCCCATGCCCGCAGCGACCGCCGACCCCCGCTCCCCCGCCAAGACGCGCACCCGCGAGGCCGTTCTCGATCTCCTGAAGCGCGGCGGGGCCCAGGACGCGGAACAATTATCGCAGCCGCTCGGCATTTCCGCCATGGCGGTGCGTCAGCACCTCTATGCCATGCAGGCCGAGGGCCTGGTCGGCTACGACGAGGCGCCGCGCCCGCTCGGACGACCGGCCAAGCTGTGGCGCCTGACGCCGGCGGCCGAGCGCTTCTTCCCCGACGGCTATGCCGAGCTCACCCTCGGCCTGGTGGAAGACATGAAGGCGGCCTTCGGCCCGGCGGGCCTGGAGAAGATCCTCGAGCAGCGCAGCCGGACCCAGACCGAGGCCTACCGCGCGCGGATCGGCAAGCAGGCCTCCCTGCCCAAGCGGCTGGCCGCGCTGGCCGAGATCCGCACCGAGGAGGGCTACATGGCCGAGGTCGAGAAGCTCGGCCCGGGCCGCTACCTCCTGGTCGAGAACCACTGCCCGATCTGCCGCGCGGCGGCGGCATGCACGGGACTCTGCGCCGCCGAGATGGCGGTCTTCCGCGCCGTCCTTGGCCCCGACGTCTGTATCGAGCGCACGGACCATATCCTGGCCGGCGCCAGGCGCTGCGCCTACCGGGTCACCCAGACCGGATGAAAGCAATCACCGCCGCGGCTAGCTTCGGCTCTCGTTCCCCCCTGTGTGCCGACGCCGCCATCTGTCGCTCATTGGTCTCAATGCAACAATTTGTTGCAAACTGGCCCCCTTGGCATACTCCGACTCGGCGGCTGTCCGATAGATAAGCGTGGAAAGCCGGACGCTTTTCATAGGGCTACAAGTCGGCGCGGTTCACCTGAGGAGACATGATGTATCAGAACATCTTCATTCTGGCCGCGTTTGTCTTTCTCTACAGCATCGTTGCAGGCCGACTGGAACGCACACCGATCAACGGTGCGTTCGTCTTTGCCGCCTTCGGCCTCGCCTTTGGCCCACTCGGACTCGGATTCCTCAACCTCAGGATCGACGCGGAAGGCATTCGCACCATTGCAGAATTGACCCTGGCTCTCGTGCTCTTCACCGACGCTTCGAACGCCGATCTCGCTGTCCTCAAACGCAGCATTCGCATACCCCAGCGACTCTTGCTCATCGGCCTGCCCTTGACCATTCTGCTTGGCTTCGCGGCTGGTGTTCTGATTTTCGACGACTTGACGCTGCTGGAAGTCGCCGTTCTCGCGACCTTGCTGGCACCAACCGATGCCGCCCTAGGCAAGGCTGTGGTCGCGGACAGGCGGGTGCCCGCCAACATACGCCAGGGGCTCAACGTCGAGAGCGGCCTAAACGACGGCATCTGCGTGCCGGTGCTCTTCGTCTTTCTCGCCCTGGCAGCAAGCACCGGCCACCAAGAAGGCAGCCCGACCATTTTAGCGCTGGAGCTGGTGGCCGAGGAAATCGGCATCGGCGCCCTTGTCGGCATCGGGCTGACCCTATTCGGCAGCTGGCTTTTTCGGATCTGTTCGGCCCAAGGCTGGCTCACCGAGACTTGGCGTCTTATGCTTGTTTTCTCGCTGGCTGTTTCTTGTTTTGCGGCGGCACAGACGTTTGGCGGCAGCGGCTTCATTGCATCCTTCGTTGGTGGCCTGCTGTTCGGCTGGATGACGCGCAAGCACAAACACTCGCTACTGCTCGCTGGCGAAGGACTGGGCGATACTCTGTCATTGCTAACCTGGGTCGCTTTCGGTGCCGCCGTGATTAGCCGCCAAGCGCACACCTTCACCTGGGACACTCTGCTCTATGCGGTCCTCAGCCTCACCGTGATCCGCATGCTGCCAGTGGTTCTTGTTCTTACAGGAACGGGGCTCAAGTCCGGGGAGAAGCTCTTCATCGGCTGGTTTGGCCCGCGCGGCTTGGCGAGTATCGTCTTCGCGGTCATCGTGCTTGGCGAGGATCTGCCCGGCGGCGGTATCATCGCGACGACGGCGACCTTGGCGATCGCCCTCAGTGTCATCGCCCATGGGCTGAGTGCAAACCCGCTCGTCGCCCGGTTGGCGGCACAGGATGCCAATGCGCCCAGCGCCCAACATCCCACTAGCCCTCGCTGAACCGCGACTTCTGGCAAACATCCCCGTTCCGCCGCCCACATGAAACCCCTCTAGGTCATAACCCAGCTTTCTCCGGAGTGGCCCCGATGGATCGCATTTTGTGAGATCGCATTTGTAAGAAGGTCGAACGGTCTTACACTGGCTTGTGAAGAGCGTCTGAATTGCGGTTCGAATCGGGCCCGGTCCCATCCGCCGAGCAGGGACTTTTCCCTTGCCTTCTTGCCCTCTAGCTGGCGGGCTTGACCATCGCCCGCGCCTTCCGCCGCAGGTCCGGCAGCAGGTCAGTCTCGAACCGGGGGTTCTTCTTGAGCCAGGCGGTGTTGCGCCAGCTCGGGTGCGGCAGGGGGAGGAACGCCGGGGCGTAGTCGCGCCAGGCGCGCACCGTCTCGGTCAGCGACCCCTTGCGGCGGTCGCCGAGATAGCGCGCCTGGGCATAGAGCCCGACCAGCAGCGTCAGCCCGAGATTGGGCAGGGCTTCCAGGATCTGGTCGTGCCGCAGCGGCGCGCATTCCGGCCGCGGCGAGTCGATCTGCACGGCGCGGGAGGCCGCGCTCAAACTGCTTCGCGAAACCGGGGAGTGTTGAGAAATGCAGGCCAGCCTCGCGACTGAAAACGTGCTCGTCGCCGGGCGGCGCATCGCCTGGGCCGCCTTCGGTTCCGGAGAGCCCGTGGTGCTGGTTCACGGCACGCCGTCCTCGTCCTACATCTGGCGTAACGTCGTGCCGGGACTGGTGGAGGCGGGCCACAAGGTCCACCTGTTCGACCTCTTGGGGTTTGGCGCTTCGGAACGCCCCTCCGACCGAGCCGTCGACACCTCCGTCTCCGGCCAGGTCCCGATCCTGAAGGACTTGATGACCCACTGGGCGCTGGAGCGCGCTCACATCGTGGCCCATGATATCGGCGGCGCCGTCGCGCAACGCCTTAGCCTCTTTCATCCGAAGCTGGTCAAGAGCCTCACCCTGATCGACACCGTGAGCTTCGACTCCTGGCCGTCGAAGCGAACCAACGAACAGATGAGGGCCGGGCTTGAAGCCCTGATCAAGAAGCCCGATGCCGAGCATCGAGCCCACTTCCGTGCGTGGCTCCTGAGCGCCGTCGAGCAGAAGGAGGCCTTCGAGTCCGGTCCCCTGGAGAGCTATCTCGACCTGATCTCCGGGCCGATCGGTCAGGCCAGCCTGTTTCAGCACCAGGTCGCGCACTACGATCACCGGCACACCTCCGGGATCAGCGGCCGGCTGGCGGAACTGTCGGCCCTGCCGGTGCAGATCCTCTGGGGCGAGAACGACGCCTGGCAGGTCGTCGATTGGGCGCGGCGGCTGCATGCGGCTATCCCGGGCTCCGTGCTTCATGTGCTGCCCCGCTGCGGCCACTTCGCCATGGAAGACCAACCCGAGCGGATCAGCGAACTGCTGGTCTCGTTCATGGCCAACCACAGGGGGTGACCCGGGTCGTCCGCGTCAGTGGGCGGGCGTGACCATCGCCCGCACCCTCTGCCGCAGATCCGGCAGCAGGTCCTTCTTGAACCAGGGATTCTTCTTGAGCCAGGCGGTGTTGCGCCAGCTCGGGTGCGGCAGGGGGAGGAACGCCGGGGCGTAGTCGCGCCAGGCCCGCACCGTCTCGGTCAGCGACCCCTTGCGGCGGTCGCCGAGATAGCGCGCCTGGGCGTAGAGCCCGACCAACAGCGTCAGCCCGAGATCGGGCAGGGCCTCCAAGATCGGGTCGTGCCAAAGCGGCGCGCATTCCGGCCGCGGCGGGTTGTCGCCGCCGCGCGGATCGCGCCCCGGATAGCAGAAGCCCATGGGCACGATCGCGACGCGGGTCTGGTCGTAAAAGAGGTCGCGCTCGAGCCCCAGCCAGTCCCGCAGACGCTCGCCGCTGCGGTCGTTCCACGGGATGCCCGTCTCGTGCACCCGCGTGCCCGGCGCCTGGCCGACGATCAGCAGGCGCGCGCTCGGCGCGGCGCGGACAACGGGGCGCGGCCCGAGCGGCAGGTGGGCCTCGCAGGTCCGGCACTCCCGTACCCGGGTCAGCAGCGCGTCCAGGTCGTCCGCCGCTACCATCCCTCGTTCAGGATACGCTCGACGAAGCCCGGGACCACCTCGGTGGCGGGCCCATAGAGCCGCTCGGCGAAGAGGCTGTGGCCCTCCGAGGGCTCGAGGTTGAGCTCGACGGTGTGGGCCCGGCCGAGCAGGCGCGCCTGCTCGACGAAACCCGCGGCCGGATAGACGTTGCCCGAAGTGCCGACCGAGACGAAGAGCCCGCATCGCAGCAGCGCCTCCTCGATCCGGTCCATCTCGAAGGGGATCTCGCCGAACCAGACGACGTGGACGCGCAGCCGGCCGATCTCGCCGCAGGCGAGGCACACGCTGGACAGGCTCATGTCCTCGTCCCAATGGCAGACGTTGCCGCAGGCCATGCAGCGGGCTTTCAGGATCTCGCCGTGCATGTGCAGGAGGCGGCGCGAGCCGGCCCGCTCGTGCAGGTCGTCGATGTTCTGGGTCACCAGCAGGACATCGCCCGGCCAGGCTTCCTCGAGCCGGGCCAGAGCCCGGTGAGCGGCATTGGGCGCCACTGTCCGGTCCAGCAGGCCGGCGCGCCGTGCGTTGTAGAAGTCGTGCACCAGGCCGGGGTTGCGCGCAAAGCCCTGGGGTGTCGCGACGTCCTCCAGGTCGACCTGGGCCCAGATGCCGTCGGCGTCGCGGAAGGTGTCGAGGCCGGACTCCTTGGAGATTCCGGCGCCGGTCAGGATGACGATGCTCGGATGATCCGAGCGGTGCGGTTGAGACATGACCGTTCGATGATAGGACCTGCGCCCGGACGAGCAAAGCCCGCGCAGGGCGCTCCGGCCAGATAGTGGGCCAGCAACGCCTCGTCGGGGGTCAACTTGCGCGCATCGTGTTCCATGGCCCACCCTGCGCCGCCACGGCCCGGTCAGGAGAGACCCGGCCCGCCTTCCAGGGGATACTCGGCCTCGATCTGGTAGATCGCGCCCTCGCCGGAAAGAAAGCTGGAGAATAGGCAGAACTTCTCGACGCAGAAGCTCGGCGCCTTGAACAGGGCGTGGTGCGCCAGGTAGTCGTGCAGCTTGGTGCCGGGGTCGGACTTGAAGCGCGCCAGGGTCACGTGGGGCCGGAACTTGCGCTTGTCCGGCGGCAGGCCGGTCCGGATCACCGCCTGCTCGACCTTGTCGTGCAGCCGGACCAGCGCGGGATTGCTGCGCACCCCGGCCCAGAGGCTGCGCACCTTGCGGCCCTCCGAAAACTGGTCGACGCCGGCCAGCTCGAGATCGAAGGCCGGCATGCGCAGGCCGGCCAGCGCCTCGTCTACGTCGGCCGCCTGGGCGCCATCGAGCTCGCCGAGGAACCGCAGGGTCAGATGAAAGTTGTCCTCGCTGACCCAGCGCGCGCCGGGGAGGCCGTTCGCCAGCATCGCCAGGTCGGCGCGGAGCGGCTCGGGAAGCGCGATGGCGACGAAGAGGCGCATGATCAGACCCGCCTTGTTCTTCTCGGCTGCGGGACGCCGCTCAGGGACAGGGGTAGGTGTAGCTTTTGTGGATTTGCTCCAGTTCGTCAAGGACGCTCTCCGTCAGGCGGAGGTCCTTCGACGGCAGATTGTTGCGCAGCTGCTCGAGACTGGTTGCGCCGATGATCGCCGAGGTCAGGAAGGGCCGCGACAGCACATAGGCGAGGGCCATCTGCGCGGGGTCGAGGCCGTGATCGCGGGCCAGCGCCACGTAGGCGGCGATCGCCGCGTCGGCCCGCGGGCCGCTGTAGCGGGTGTTCTGCGGAAACAGGGTCAGGCGCGCCCCGGCCGGCTTCCGGCCGTCCAGGTACTTCCCGGTCAGCGTGCCGGCGGCGAGGGGCGCGTAGGCCAGAAGCCCGCAGTCCTCGCGCAGCGAGACCTCGGCGAGGCGCGCCTCGTAGGAGCGGTTGAGCAGACTGTAGGGATTCTGGATCGAGGCGACCCGCGGGCCCTGTCCGGCCTCGGCCAGCTGGAGGAACTTCATGGCGCCCCAGGGCGTCTCGTTGGACAGGCCGATCGCCCGCACCTTACCGGCCGCCACCAGGTCCTCCAGCGCGGCCAGGGTCTCTTCGATCGGCGTGGCCCCCGGCGCCTCGGGCTGATGGCTGTAGCTCAGCTCGCCGAAGACGTTCATCGGCCGTTCCGGCCAGTGCAGCTGGTAGAGGTCGACGTAGTCGGTCTTGAGCCGCTTGAGCGAGGCTTCGAGGGCGGCCGTGATGTTGGCCCTGTCGAGCCTGGCCTCGCCGTCCCTGATGTAGGCGAAGCGCGCGCTCGGGCCGACCACCTTGGTGGCGATCACCAGCTTGTCGCGGCCGCCGCGGGCCGCCAGCCAGTCGCCGATGATCTCCTCGCTGCGGCCGTAGGTCTCGGCCCGCGGCGGCACCGCGTACATCTCCGCCGTGTCGATGAAGTTGACGCCCTGGTCGAGCGCGTAGTCCATCTGGGCGAAGCCCTCCTCCGGCGTGTTCTGCTCGCCCCAGGTCATGCTGCCCAGGCAAATGGTGCTGACCGTCATGTCGGTGCGGCCGAGCCTGCGGAATTCCATTGGTCCCCCTCGAGGAATTTTCGAGAGCCGTCCCGGAGCGGACGGCTCATAAAGATCAGAGAAACAGCGCCAGGACGCCGGTATAGCCGTAGAGCCGGTTGTTCGAGATCTCGCCGTTGGCGTAGAAGCCGGCCAGGGGAAGGTCGCCCAGTTCCTCGCGGATGATCTTGAGCTCCTCGGAATCAGAGCCGAAGAGATTCGGGCCGCGGGCGATGCAGGAATAGTAGACCGCCGCCTTGGGATGCTCGCCGCCGCGCCGCTTGAGATCGTTCAGCATACGCCGCAGGTCCTGGGTCGCCGCCTCGTGGTCGCGCCGGCAGAACATCAGGGTCCGGCCGGCTTCGACCATCTCGCCCACCGCGATCCAGCCGCGCTCCGGGTCGATCCCGGTCAGGTTGCGCACCAGGTAGTCGCCCGTGTCCGTGCCGGCGATGGGGAAGGCGACGTAGATGTAGCCGCCGATCCGGCGCAGGTCGCGGGCCAGGAGCTCGCCGATGTCCTCCTTAAAGACCTCGAGCGCCGGGCGCCCGTCGATCTGCTTGATGACGTTGCCTTCCGCCTCGGTGATCTCGCGCACCGCGCCGATCGGCGTGCAGCCCTGGGACAGGCCGACCGCGACCGGCAGCGCGCCCTGGAACAGGACGCCCGACAGGCCGCCTTCGGTGACGGCGCCCGCGATCTGCGGGAAGCTGCCTTCGGCGGCAGAGAGGCCGCCGACCAGGAAGGCCGAGGCCTCGGCGGCGACACCTTCCAGGATCTCGACCAGGTGCGGATTGCGCGGGTCGCCGTGCACCACGCCGAACAGGGGCGCCTCCCGCTCGACCCAGGCTTTATGGTCGCGCCGGAACTCCTCCAGGCTGTCATGGACCGGCGCGAAGACGCGGAAGCTCTCGTCGGGAAAACGGCCGACCAGGACCGAGAGCGCCGGTTCGTGATGATGCTCGACCCCGTTGGCCGCCACGCCAGCGCCGACCGTACCGACCCAGTTTGCGATCCCACTGCGCTCGCGCAGGAATGCAACGAGCTCGCCGAGGTCGTCGGCCAATTCGCTGGTCGCGTAGAGGAAGCCCAGGTTCGCGCCCGGTGGCGCGGGCAAGAGCCGCTCGATGCAACGCTGCGCGGCGCCGGTCCAATCCGCGCCGGTCGCGCAGGCCGCCTTGAAGGTCTCCTGGTCCGCCGTCATGGCGCCGTCAGCCGTTGCGGGCCGCCAACAGCGGTCGGATCAGGGTTTCGACGGCCGGCAGGATGCGTTCGACGATGACCGCGACACCGGCCGCGTTGGGATGCAGGCCGTCGGGCAGGTTGAGGTCCCGCTCCAGGGCGACCCCATCGAGAAAGAAGGGGTAGAACGCCACGCCGTACTTCTCGGCGAGGTCCGGGAAGATGCTGTCGAAGGCCTCGATATAGGCCGGACCCATGTTGGTCGGCGCGCGCATGCCGGCGAAGAGCACGGGCAGCCCCTCGGCCTTCAGGCGGCCCAGGATATGATCGAGGTTGCGCCGCGTCTCGACCGGGTCGATCCCGCGCAGCATGTCGTTGCCGCCCAGTTCGACCAGGACGACGTCCGGACGATCCGCCAGAGCCCAGTCGAGCCGCGCCCGGCCCGCCGCCGTGGTGTCGCCGGAGTTGCCGCCGTTGATGACCTCGACCGCGTGGCCGCGCGCGCGAAGCGCCGCCTCGAGTTGCTCGGGGAAGGTGTCGCCCTGATGCAGGCCGTAGCCGTGGATCAGGCTGTCGCCGAAGGCCAGCAGCCTCACCGGCTGCTCCGCCGCCGCGGGCGGGGCGAGAACCACGAGGCTCACCAGGGTGAGAAGAAGGGCGGGAGCGAAACGGCGGAACATGAACGGCAAGCGGGTCTCTGTTGGCGTTGGCGAGTCTACGCTCACGGGATCTTCCTAGATTGCGATCCGGCCCGCCAGGGTCAAGGCGGAGCCGAGGTGTCGTCGAATTCCTGCACCACCCCTTCGGTGAGCCGCCAGAAGCTCGAGTGATCGTCAGCCAGGTCGATCGTCTCCTCGGGCGGCAGGCCGGCGTAGCGGCCCCGCAGCACGCGGCTCGTGCCGCCGTGGCAGACCGCGATGACCCGGCTCTGGGGCTTCAGCTCGGCCAGCCAGGCGCCCGACCGCGCGGCCAGCCGGGCGAAGCTCTCGCCGCCCGGCGGCACGTGGTTCCACCGGTCTCGGCGCCGCCGCGCCCATTCGCCGCCGTGGCGCGTCTCGATCTCGGCCACGGTGAGCCCCTCCCAGGCGCCGAAGCCGATCTCCTTGAGGCGCGGTTCCCGGCGGATCGCCCCGTCCGCCAGGCCGAGCACCTCGGCGATGATGGCGGCGCTCTGCCAGGCGCGGCCCAGGGGGCTGGCGACCATCTCGTAGCCCTCCGGATCGCCGAGCAGGGCGCGAAGCCGCTCGCCGTTGGCCCGCGCCTGCTCGATGCCTCTCAGGGTGAGCGGCGAATCCTGCTGGCCCTGAAGGCGGCCGGCGCGGTTCCAATGGGTCTCGCCGTGGCGCAGCAGGTAGATCATGGGGCGGCGGCTTTCAGGTGTCCCGGTCGAAGGGAGCGCGAGCATAGGTCCGCCACGGGACACTGTCACGCCGCTTGCTACCACAAGCTTGCCTCTGTTTCGGGTTGCGGGTTTTCGCTACGTTAAGTTTCGGGCAACCGCGGATCCCCGATAACACCCCCGCCATGACTCGCTTGCACGTCAGCCACGTCACGACCTACCGCTATCGCCAGCCGGTCGGGTTCGGCGAGCATCGTCTGATGTTCCGGCCGCGGGATTCCCACGACCTGCGGCTCCTCAGCGCCACGCTGGTGATCGAGCCCTCGGCCCAGGTCCGCTGGATGCACGACGTCTTCTCCAACTCCATCGCGATCGCCAGCTTCGAAGACAAGGCCGAGACTTTGCGTTTCCAGAGCGAGATCGAGATCGAGCACTACGGGCTTTCCGATCCGGACTTTCCGGTCGAAGCCTCGGCGCGGCGCTATCCCTTCAGCTACTCGAGCGACGAGGTGCCGGACCTCGGCCGGACGATCGAACGCCACTATCCGGACCCCGAAGGCAAGGTCGACGCCTGGGCCAGGCGCTTCGTGAACGGCGGCGCGGGCGAGGTGGAGAGCGCCGCCCTGCTGGCCTGCATGACCCGGGCGATCAACGAGGACTTCGCCTACAACCGGCGCTACGCCGTCGGCGTGCAGACTCCGGTCGAGACCCTCGATCTCGGTGCGGGCACCTGCCGCGACCTGACGCTGCTGATGATGGAGGCGGTGCGTTCGCTCGGCCTCGCGGCGCGTTTCGTCTCGGGCTACCTCTACGACCCCACGCTGGACAGCGCGCCGGAGGACCGCGCCCTGAAGGGCGCCGGCGAGACCCACGCCTGGGTTCAGGTCTATCTGCCGGGCGCCGGCTGGGTCGAGTTCGACCCGACCAACGGCCTGGTCGGCGGCGCCAACCTGATCCGCGTCGCCGTGGCGCGCGATCCGGCCCAGGCGCTGCCGCTTCAGGGGAGCTATTTCGGCGCCGCCGACGACTTCGTCGAGATGGCGGTCCAGGTTAAGGTTACCGCCGGCTCCTGATTCCTCTCTCACCCGAAAGTGATTCGCTATTGATCGGTCGCATGGGCAGCTTCCTCACCATGAATAGATTGAAGCACTGGTGCCTGGCGGCGCTTATCGGCGTGGCGATCGCCCTTCTGGTCGCCCCCGACGCGATCCTGCCCGGCCGCGCCGTCGCCGAGGTGGACCTGCCGCTCGAGTCGCCGGGCGCGCCGATCGTCGTCGAGCTTTTCACCTCCCAGGGCTGCAGCTCCTGCCCGCCGGCCGACGCGCTGCTGGGCGAGCTCGCCCAGCATCCCGGTGTGCTCGCGCTCTCCATGCACGTCGACTACTGGGACTACATCGGCTGGAAAGATCCCTACGCCGACCCCGATCTGACGCGCCGGCAGCGCGACTACGCGAAACGTCTCGGACTGCGCTACGTCTACACGCCCCAGATGGTGGTCGACGGCCGCTACGACGTCGTCGGTCTCAGGCGCAGCGCCGTGCTCGACACGATCGAAAGGTCGGCGCGGCAGCGCAAGGGCGTCGAGGTTCGTTTCGACCGGGAGCGCGGCAGCGTGGTGATCCCCGCGGGGCAGGCGCCGGCCGACGGTGCCACGGTGTGGCTCGCCGCCTTCGACAGCGCGCACGAAACCTCGATCCCGCGCGGCGAGAACGCCGGCCGCACCCTCAAGTACCACAATGTGGTGCGGAGCATGACCCGCATCGGCGCGTGGAACGGCGAGGCGATGGAAATCCCGCTCGATATGGCGGCATCCGCCGCCGAGGGCCGTGATGGCTGCGCCGTCATCGTCCAGCAAGGCGTCCAGGGACGGGTTCTGGGCGCCGCCATGCTCGGCCTGAACTAGCCCGGACTTGTTCCGGAGCGGCGAATCCGTTCTAGGGCCTGTTGACATTCACGGCGCGCTCCTGGCGGGAGCGGATTTGCGCCGGGGCTAGGAGCGGGAGGCGCCGTGGGGTGGGGCCCCACAAGGCCTTCCGCGACGCCGCCCCGGCGCAAATGCGCCCCGTCCCGAAGGGATCCGGCGAAATCGGCCCGCTGCCGC